>DATBXZ010000112.1:0-5398 GCA_036513995.1 Solirubrobacterales bacterium
CGCTGGATCTTCGTCGTCAACGTGCCGATCGGAATCGTCACCGCGATCGTCGCGGTCCGCTCTCTGCAGGAGGTGCGCGAACCCGACGACGGCCGCCCCGACCTGCTCGGCGCCGCCGAGCTGGCGCTCGGCATCGCCCTGCTCACGCTTGGCATCGTCAAGGGGCCTGAGTGGGGCTGGGCCGACCCGCGCGCCCTCGCCTCCTTCGCCGGCGCCGCGGCGCTCGTCGTCGCCTTCGTCTTCCGCTCCGCCCACCACCGTGCGCCGGTGATCGAGCTGCCGCTGCTGCGGGTCCGCTCCTTCGCCCTCGCCAACCTCGCCGCCGCCGTCTTCTTCGCCGGCTTCGGGGCGATGCTGCTCTCCGGCGTCCTGCTGCTGACCGAACTCTGGGGCTTCTCGGCGCTGGAGGCCGGCCTCGCCCTCTCCCCCGGGCCACTGATGGCAGCGACCTTCTCGGTCCCGTCCGGGCGCCTCGGCGGCCGGATCGGCCAGCGCCCGATCGCCATCGCCGGCGGCCTCACCTTCGCCGCCGGCTTCGCCTACATCCTCGCCACCGTCGGCGCCACCCCCGAATACGCGTCCACCTTCCTGCCCGGCTTCATGCTCGGCGGCGCCGGGGTCGGGATGACCCTGGGCACGCTGCCGGCGGTGGCTGCCGCGACCCTGCCCCCGGATCGCTTCGCCACCGGCACCGCCGTCTTCGGCATGGCCCGCCAGCTCGGCGCCGCGATCGGCGTCGCCGTCCTCGTCGCCCTACTCGACGGCTCTCTCCAGGGCGGTGACCTGCTCGCCGGCCTGCGCCGCGGCTGGTGGTTCTCGCTGGCGGCCGGCCTGGGCACGGCGGCGCTGGCCGTGGCCTTCGGACCGGTGGGCGTTCCGGCGAAGCCCGCGCCGGAGCTGACGCCCCAACAGAGCGCCGCATAAAAGGGGCCGACCTCCACGGTCCGAAGACCGGCCCCCGCCCCTACCTCAGGACGTCTTCACAACCGAAATCATCGGAACCAACTTCTCGATGGCGGCAAGCCTCATCCCCTCACCCCCTCCCGTGATAGATGCTTATGAAGAACTGACCCGCTCAAACATTTGAACCGATTCAAATGCTGTGGACAGCTCCTGCATAAACCTCTTCACCGTTCAGGAATGGCCTAGGATGGACCCGGTCCAACGCTTTAAACAGGAGGAGTAGATGGGAGCGACAAAGCAATCCGGAGCACTTGAGTCCACGCTGGGAGCGATCGTTGCCCATCCCCTGCGAGCCAAGTGCTTGACGATCCTCAGCGACCGCACTGCCAGCCCAACCGAACTGGCAAAAGACTTAAACGAGGACGTCGGCAATGTCTCTTACCACGTCAAGCAGCTGCTCAAGATGGGAGCCATCGAGCTTGCCGGTGAACGCCCCGTCCGTGGCGCCGTGGAGCACTTCTACCGGGCAATTAAGCGACCGGTGATGAGCGATGAAGAGTACGCCGGTCTTTCGGTCGAGGAGCGTTTGCGATTCGCCCGGCTTGGCCTCCAGTTCAGCGTCGCCGATGCCGCAACCGCGATCGACGCGAACACCTTCACGCAGCGACATGACCACTACCTCACCCGGCTGCCGCTCACAGTTGACGAGAAGGGCTGGAAGGAACTGAACGAGGTCTACGCAGAGGCTCTACAGCGAACGATCGAGGTCGAGACGGCAAGCGCCACGCGGATGAGTGAGAACCCCGACGCCACCAGCATTCCCACCCGGGTGATCTCGATGTTCTTCGAGATGCCGCCGCGCGAGCAGCGCTAGGCGGATTCGAACGGCCCGCGCCCGCGCAGCCGCAGGCGCTCGTCTTCGGCGACCTTGCGCCGCAGGTCGGCCTCGGTCAGCTCCGGGGCGCCGCGGCGGCGACGCATCTCGTTCTGGGCCTCCATCATCTGACGCACGTCGTCGATCTCGTTCTGGACCTCGACCTCGGGTGAGCGGGTCGGCTTCCAGTCGACCAGATCGGCGGTGCTGCCGGGATAGAAATGCCCGACGAGCACCAGCACGCCGATCATGAACGCAAGCACCGCCAGGGTCCCCAGGATGAACAGCACCCGACAAGGATACGGTTCCCTCCGATGTCAGACGCATACGTAATCGAGGCACTGCGAACTCCGATGGGCGCCTACCGCGGCGCCCTCGCCGGCGTCCGCCCCGACGATCTCGCCGCGCACGCGATCGCGGCCGTGGTCGAGCGCAGCGGCGTCGACCCCGAGCGGATCGTCGACGTCTACTTCGGCGCCGCCAACCAGTCCGGCGAGGACAACCGCGACGTCGCCCGGATGGCGGCCCTGCTCGCCGGCCTCCCGCGAAGCGTTCCCGGCGCTACCGTCAATCGCCTCTGCGCCTCGGGCCTGGAGGCGGTCAACGCGGCCTCCCGCGCGGTCAAGCTGGGCGAGGGCGACTTCTACCTGGCCGGCGGCGTGGAGTCGATGAGCCGCGCGCCCTGGGTGGTCGAGAAGCCCGAGCGCGCCCTCCCCCGCGGCCCGCAGACGATGCACGACACGACCCTGGGCTGGCGAATGATCAACCCGCGCATGGCCGAGCTCGGCCTCTCGACCGAGTCGATGGGCGAGACCGGCGAGAACGTCGCCGAGCGCTACGGGATCAGCCGCGAGGACCAGGACGCCTTCGCCCTGCGCAGCCATCAGCGGGCCGTCGCCGCGGCCGCGGCCGGACGGCTGGCCGCAGAGATCGTCCCGATCGAAGCCCCGAAGGCGCGTGAGACGGTCCTGGTCGAGGCCGACGAGGGACCGCGTCCAGACGCTTCGCTGGAGAAGCTCGCGCAGCTGCGGCCGGTCTTCCGCGCGGGCGGCACCGTCACCGCCGGCAACGCCTCGACCCTCAACGACGGCGCCGCCTGCCTGCTGATCGCCTCCGAGCAGGGTGCGAACGCGCTCGGCGCCGAGCCCCTGGCCCGGGTCGTCTCCTTCGGAGTCGCCGGCGTCGACCCCGCCTACATGGGCATCGGCCCAGTCGAGGCGGTCCCCCGCGCCCTCGCCGCGGCCGGCCTCGACCTCGACCAGATCGACCTGGTCGAGCTCAACGAGGCCTTCGCCTCCCAGGTCCTCGCCAGCGCCCGTCAACTCGGCATCGACGAGGAGCGGCTCAACGTCAACGGCGGCGCCATCGCCCTCGGCCATCCCCTCGGCTGCTCCGGCGTCCGCCTCGCCGGCACCCTCGTCCGCGAGCTCCGTCGCCGCAACGGCAAGTTCGGCATCGCCACCATGTGCGTGGGTGTTGGGATGGGCATGGCAACCGTGTTCGAAAACGTTGCCTGGAAGTAGCTAATCCGCCTCGGGAATTGCCCGACTGAGATAAACAATGAACGCTCCCGCCCAATGAATCGCTAGATCGACTAGCTCCTGGGGGACTGCATCGGCACCGGGTGCCTTTCCGTGGGAATCGCCATGGGAGTTTCGCATCGCACCCGACCGCTTCAGCAGCAAGTCGAGGGCCTCGGGCACGTCTTTGAGCTCGGGCGGAACAATTGAAGATTTCTTGAAATCCTTCGCCAGCGGACCCAAGTTGGCCCCCTTGAATCCCGCCGCCTTCAGAGCGGCCTCGATGGCTGCATTGGCTGCGGTCAGTGCATCGTCGTTCTCATCTTGACCACCCCGCTGATGCTGGATTGCCTCCCTGAAACTACGGTCTGCCTCCTCCCACCCCGGGCGCTGAACCGCGAGCAGAGCCGGACCGACTACAGCCTCGCTTAGCGCCGGAGATCCGACCTTCCGAATTTCGCCACCATCAAGGCGATATCCAAAGCGGTGCCGATCGAACAGATCATTAATTTTCTCCTCTGCCCCATAAATTGCGGGGCGATAAAGCGTCCTATTTCCTCCCACGTTGTGATGCCGCAGGGCCTCTTCACAGACGATTTCCATCAGCTCCAAGAAGTCGTCCAAATCTGGTGCGAGGATGGCGACTCGAACGTTGACGCCAGCCCCCCACCCGAAATGCTTGACGCAGGAACCATGCAAGGCATTTGCAAAATGTTTTCCTGCGGCGGATTGGGTGCCTTCGCCGATTAAATAGTTCAGAGCGTTAATCAACTCCAGACTGGGTTGATCTTGCAGGGGTCCAACGCTCCCCGTTTCCGCCAGAGCTCGCCGCTCGGAATAGCGCAACTTTCTGGCCATTCAGCCATCCCATCAGAACGCTCGGCGCCAAGGAGTAATCCAACCTCCTCGCCTTCGACCCCCGCCGCCGTCATCCATGCCTTGACATCCATGTGCGTCGGCGTCGGCCAGGGCCTGGCGACGGTCTTCGAAGCTCTCTAGCGCGTCTGAGCGATCAGCGAACCACTAGCCTCCCGGTTCATGAGGCGACTGGGAGCCCCCCGCGGTAGACGGCTGGCGCTGGCGTGCCTGCTCGGCGCAACGCTGGCGGGCCTGCTGGCGCCTGGCGCCGCGGCGGCGGACCCGGGGGCACAGGCGTCGATCATCGGTGGCGAACCGGCGGCGATCCCGGCCTTCCCCTCGCTGGCCTACATACAGGGCCAGACCGGTCCGCATCAGGGCTTCGCCTGCAGCGGGACCGTGATCTCGCCCCGGGTGATCCTGACCGCCGCGCACTGCGTCGAGGACCTCGACGTCGGCGGGTACACCCCGGCCAGCGACTACGGCGTCGCGACCGGGTTCGCCGACCCGCGCGAAGCCAAGGCCGCAAAAGCCGTCCTGCGGGTGGCGAGCACTCACGTCTTCCCCGAATTCGACCCCTCGACCCTGCACGGCGACGCCGGCATCCTCGTCCTCTCGACTCCCACCACCGCGCCGCCCATCTCCCTGGCGACGGCAACCGACAGCGCCCTCTACGAGGGCGGCGCCAGGGTGCTCCTGGCGGGCTGGGGCCTGACGGGCGGCGACGCCTCCATGCCGCCGAAGAGACTGCGGTCGGCCGCGACCGTGGTCCAGGACCCGCACACCTGCAGGCAACGGACGCAGCGCTTCTACGCCCCGTACTCGGCCGCCTTCCAGGTCTGCACGCTGGATCCGCCGACCCTCGCGACCGGCAGCTGCTTCGGGGACAGCGGCGGTCCGGCGATCGCCCAGCGGCCCGACGGCTCAGCGGTCGAGGTCGGCATCACCAGTACCGGCGGCCCACAGTGCAACACCAGGGTTCCCGACATCTTCACCCGCGCGGATCGCGTCTCCACCTGGGCGTCGGAATGGGTCGCCGCAACCGAAACCGGCGCGCCACCGCCGACGGGCCCGCGAGCTCTGGTCCCGAGGCTGAGCCTGGAAAGCGCCAAGGCCTTCGTCGCGGGAACGCTCGCCCACGCCTTCGGCAAGCTCTTCCTCCACGCCAGCTACCTCAGGGCCAACTGCCAGCGGGTCGAGCGCGAAAGGGCGCGGTGCGGCCTGGTCTGGCGATACGGGCCGA
>DATBXZ010000113.1:0-5136 GCA_036513995.1 Solirubrobacterales bacterium
GGCGGCTGTGGATGGACGGGCTGATCGCCGGCCTCGGCACGGCGGCGCTGGGCGCGGCGGTCGTCTTCGAGTTCGTCGCCAAGCACGCCGAAGGGAGCGCCGTCCAGGTCGCGACGACCCTCGCCTACCCGATCGGCGACATCCTGATGCTGGCGCTGGTCGTCGGCGTCGTCGCCCTGACCCGCTGGCGGCCGGGCCGGACCTGGTCGCTGCTGCTGGTCGGGCTGGCGGCGCTGGTCGTGGCCGACGTCGCCTACACGCTGCAGACGACCAACGCCAGCCTGCCGAGCGGCGACTGGATCGAACCGATCTACCTGCTCGCCGCCTGCTGCATCGGCGCCGAGGCCTGGCAGACCCGGGCCGAGACGATCCAGCCGATGGCCCGCTTCGACGGCTGGCGCGAGCTGATGGTCCCGGCCTTCTTCGCGACGGTGATGATCGGCCTCTTCGCGATCCAGTACTTCAACCACGCCAGCGGCCTGACCACGGTGCTCTGGGCGGCGACGCTGATCGCCGTGATCGCCCGTCTCGGCATGAGCGTGCGGGAGAACAAGCGGCTGCTGGAGCAGGTGCGCACCGATCACCTGACCGGGCTCGGCAACCAGGGCCGGATGCAGGTCGACCTGGCCGCCCGCTGCCTGCACGCCGAGCAGGAGCCGCTGACCCTGATCCTGCTCGACCTCAACGGCTTCAAGCGCTACAACGACACCTTCGGACACCCGGCCGGGGACGCGATGCTGAAACGGGTCGGCGGCCAGCTGAACCGGGCGATGGGAGAGGACGGGGCCGCCTACCGGATCGGCGGCGACGAGTTCGCGGTCCTGACCACCGCCGACGACGGCCGCCAGGGCGCGGTCGCCAAGCGCGCGGCCGAAGCGCTGACCGCGAACGGGCCGGGCTTCGAGCTCAACGCCGCCTGGGGGACGGTGACGATCCCAGGCGAAGCCGAGGAGCCGGCCGCGGCGATGCAGCTCGCCGACGTGCGGATGTACGCGCAGAAGGAGTCGCGCCGCCTCGCCCACGACGACGCGATCGACATCGAGGGCGCCGCCGTCTCGGTGCGCTCAGACCGGGCGCACGACGGCGAAGCTCTCCAGCAGCGCCACTAGGACCGCCGTCACCTCGGCCCGGCTGGCCGGGTCCTCGGAGCGGGCGACCAGCATCGCCGCCTCGTCGAGCGCCCCCAGCAGCATGTGCGCCATCGGCTTCACCGGCAGCTCGCGGATCTCCCCCGCCTCGATCGCCGCCGCCAGGCTGGCCTCGATCAGGCCGAGGCCGTTGGCGGCGCCGATCTCCCGCCAGCGATCCCAGCCCAGCACCGCGGGGGCGTCGTGCAGGGCGATCTGGCGCAGCTCCGGCTCGGCGCACTCGTCGAGGAAGGCCTCGACGCCGGCCACCATCGCCTCGAGGGGAGAGTGCAGGTCGGAGCCGAGGACGATGCGGGCGACACGCTCGGTCGATTCCGCCTCCAGCTGCTCGTAAGTGGCGTCGAGCAACCCCGCCTTGCCGCCGAAGTGGTGGTAGAGGGCGCCGCGAGTGACCCCCGCGGCGCGGACGATCTCCTCGGTGCCGACCTTGTCGTAGCCACGCTCGGTGAATAGCCGCCGCGCCGCCGCGATCAGGGCAGCCCGCGTCGCCTCGGCGCGCTCGGCCTGCGTACGCCTCCCAGGACCAGGTCCCGCCGGCCCGAAACCAGCCCCCCCAACCTTCGCTGGCCCAGAACCGGCCCTCGCCGGTTCTGGTTTTCCACCCTTATTGGGATTTACATGCATACTGCTTGTATCTTAATAGGTATATGGAACAGAACAGATCCAGTCATCAATTCATGGCTTGTGGCTGATCAGGCGTGTGCTGGTCGCATCGACTCATGGCTTGGGGCAGATCGCTATCAGGAGGATCGAGATGACCGTCGATACGAGCGAGCGTAAAGAGATCGAGCTTCCTGCGGGGCGGCTCCGCTACCGCGAGGCGGGCAGCGGCAAGCCGATCGTCTTCGTCCACGGTTACCTGGTCGACGGGCGACTCTGGGACGGCGTCGTCGACCGCCTCTCCGACCGCTACCGCTGCATCGCGCCGGACTGGCCGATGGGAGCGCAGCAGATCGCGATGAAGCCCGAAGCGGACCTCTCCCCTCCCGGCGTGGCGGCGACGATCGCCTCCCTCCTCGACGCGCTCGACCTCGAGGACGTGACGATCGTCGGCAACGACTCCGGCGGCGCCATGTCCCAGGTCCTGGTCACCCGCCACCCCGAGCGGATCGGCCGCCTCATCCTCACCAACTGCGACACCCACGAGAACTTCCCGCCCGGCATCTTCAAGGCGATGCCGCCGATCGCGGCGCTGCCGGGAGGCATGGCGCTGCTCGCGGCGCCGTTCAGGGTCGGTGCCCTGGCCCGCGCCGCCTTCCGCCCCTTCGCCCGTACGACGATTCCGCCCGAGCTGATCGCCTCGTGGATGCATCCGGGGCTGCACGACCGCGGTGTCAAGCGCGACGCGAAGAAGGTGACGGCGGGGATGAACAAGCGCTACACGCTGGAGGCAGCGCAGAAGCTGCGCGGCTCCGAGCTGCCGATCCTGCTCACCTGGGCCCCTGGCGACAAGTACTTCCCGATCTCCTACGCGCAGCGGCTCGCCTCCGAAGCCGGCAATGCCCGCATCGTCGAGATCCCCGACGCGAGCACCTTCGTGCCGATCGACCAGCCGCAGCGCCTCAGCGAGGAGATCGCGGGCTTCGTCGGCGCCGCCTGAGAGCCCAAAGCGAACAGGCGTTCCCAAAGTTCGCAAAGTGCAGCTTTTTCGTCCGACCTGGCGGGGAATGTTCCCCAACCCCCTACCAGGAGGACGGAGAGCTAGTGCCCAAGCAGATCTTCGACCAGGCACGACCCAAGAGCACGATGGCGCAGCAACTCGAGGAGGCCTTCGTGGGCTGCGATCAGTGGATTCTGGCGCCGCCGGCTCAGCGGCGCAGCAGCATCGACTTCAGCCCCCGCGCCTCGAGCTCATCGAGGATGGTCGGCAGGGCGGCGGCGGTGCGGACCCAGGAGCCCGGCGCGCTGTAGTAGTCGGCGTCGTGCAGGAGCAGGATGTCCCCGGCCCGGACATGGGTCGTCGTGCGAGCGACGATCGAAGCCGGCGTCGCCCGGCGGTCCCAGTCCCGTCCCCACCGCGACCAGAGCACCGGCCTCCAGCCGCGGCTGCGAACCGCCCTTAGCCCGACGGCGCTGAAGATCCCGTAGGGGGGGCGATAGTCGCCGACGGCCTGTCCGGCCGCCTCCTCGATCGCCGCCTTGGCCCGGTCGGCGTCCTCAAGCAGCTGGCGGGCACCGAGCCGCAGCTGGTTGCGGTGGCGGTGGCAGTGCAGCTCGACCCGGTGGCCGGCGGCGACGATCTCGGCGGCCAGCGCCGGGCGCCGCTCGACCTGCTCGCCGGCGAGGAAGAAGGTGGCGCTGGCGCCGGCCTCGCGCAGAGTCTCGAGGATCGCCGGCGTGCCCTGCGGGTGCGGCCCGTCGTCGAAGGTGAGGGCGACCCCCTCCTCCCCCTCCTGACGCAGCTGGACCCCGAGCGAGCGACCGATCGCCGGCACGACCGGCGCCAGTGCCGGGCCCGCGTAGGCGACGGCGACCGCGGAAAGCCCGGCCCCCGCCGCCGCTCCGATCAAGGAGCGGGGGCGGCCGCGGCTTCTTCGGAGGCCGTCGCAGCCGGCGCCGGCTGGGCCTGGGAGACGACCGGGTTGTCGTTGTCCTTGCCGATGTGGATGCGACCGTTGAACGGCTTCGCGATCTCGTGCCAGGGCGATTCCCGCTGGACCGCAGCCAGCACCATCACCAGCAGCAGCACCGTCACGGCGGCGGCGGTGACGACGCGCGCGGTCCGCAGGCGCCAGACCGGCTGCGGGCGCACCTGCGGCCGTACCGACAGCGCCCGCGAGGCGATCGAGGGCAGCGAGGCGAAGGAGGAGTCAGGCGACTGGCGCTCCCTGGTGACATGGCGCAGGACCGACTCCAGCTCGTGGTCGGAGCGGGCGACCTCGGCCAGACCGAAGCGCTCGAAGGCGGCGTTGTTGGCGCGCAGGTGACCGGCGTTGAAGCCGTAGGAGACGACCGGGCAGCCGCGGATGTGGGCCTCGAGCACCGTCAGGCCGGCGGTCGCGTGGATCATCGCGTCGGCGGCCGCCATCCAGTCGCTCATCTGCTCGGTGAAGCCGAGGATGCGGACCTGCTCGTTCTCGCCGAAGCCCTTCTCCAGCTTCTCGCGGGCGATCTCGTTGCGGCCGGTGATGCAGACCACCAAGGTGTCGTCGCCGGCGAGCGCGGAGCGGATCGCGCCCTCGAGGTCGCCGATCCCCCAGCCGCCACCGGAGACGAGCACGACCCGCGCGTGGGTCGGAACCCCCAGCGCCTCACGGGCGTCGCGGCGGGTGCGCGGCATCAGGAACTCGCGGGAGATCGGCGGGCGCACCCACTCCACGGTGCCGGGCCCGACCAGCTTCTCGACCTCCTCGATCGACTCGGGATGGGTGACGTAGTGGAGGTCGACGCCGGGATGGGCCCAGTAGCGCAGGCCGGCCAGGTCGGTGATCGCCGACTGCACGGGAATGTCGAGCCGGCGGTTCTCGCGCAGCATTCCCAGCACCGCGGTTACGCCCGGGTAGGTCGAGATGACGGTGTCTGGGTCGCGTTCGGCGATCAGCTTCGACAGCCCACGGCCGCCGACGAGGTAGCCGACGTGGTGGAAGAGCCAGCGCGCCGGCGCGAACTTGGTGATCAGCCAGTACTGGATGTCGAACAACCAGGGCATCCAGCGGAAGGTGACCCTGGAGCCGTTGCGGAGGACGGCGGCGCAGATCTTGCCCATCGCGTCGAGGCCGTTGGCGATCTCCACCTCGGCGCCCGGGACCTCCTCTTCGAGGTCGGCTTTGATGATCCGCGCCGGCAGATCGTGGCCCTCGCCGATATCGGCGGTCAGGACCAGCACTCGCGGCGGGCGCTCCTCGGCCCGGGCGGCACCGGAGAGGAGGGCGCCGGCGGCATGTTCGTTGCCGTTCAGCGAAGGCTGTTTGCCCGGGATCGGGTCGGGGGGGCGGGTGCTGCCGCGGACCCATTCGACGTACTTCTTGACCCCTTCGCGGAAGCTGGT
>DATBXZ010000114.1:0-2435 GCA_036513995.1 Solirubrobacterales bacterium
GGTGCTGATGATGTCGGCCGCGTCGGTGAGCTTCTGCGCCGCCTGGAACTCGCCCTCGGAGTTGATGATCTTGGCGCGGCGCTCGCGCTCGGCCTCGGCCTGGCGCGCCATCGCCCGCTGCATCTGCTCGGGGATCTCGACATCCTTGATCTCCACCGCGGTGACCTTCACGCCCCAGGGCTCGGTCGACTCGTCGATGATCTTCTGCAGCTCTTCGTTGAGGCGCTCGCGATCGGCCAGCAGCTGGTCGAGCTCGGCCTTGCCGAGCACCGAGCGCAGTGCCGTCTGCGAGATCTGCGAGGTCGCGACCAGGTAGTTTTCGACCTCGACCACGGCCCGGTTCTGGTCGACGACGCGGAAGTAGGCGACCGCGTTGACGCGACACGGCACGTTGTCGCGGGTGATCACCTCCTGCGGCGGGATGCTCAGCGTCACCGTCCGCAGCTCGACCTTGACCATCCGGTCGATCAGCGGGATCAGCAGGATCAGGCCGGGACCCTTGGTGGCGATCAGCCGGCCGAGCCGGAAGATCACGCCGCGCTCGTACTCGCGCAGCACCCGCACCGACAGCCCGACGGCGATCAGTCCAAAGAGGAGGATGACAACTACGGCTGCACCGACGACCGCCATTCAGCTTGCTCCTTCGACCCTGTTGGTGACCTGGGATTGCAGGACTGGGGTGGCGATCGGTCCCACCACGAGCGTCAGCCCGTCCACCGCCTCCACCCTGACTCTATCCCCGAAGGCCACCGGGGCCATCCCGTCGCCCAGCCGGGCTGACCACAGGGTGCCGCGCATGAAGACGCTGCCGGTCGGGTCGATCGTCGAGCGCGCCTGGGCGCTGGAGCCGATCAGCTCCTCGGTGCCGGTCCGCACCGGCTGGTCGCGGTGGGCCTCGATGACCTTGCGGGTGACGAAGTAGAACGTGATCCCGGAGAGGACGCCGAGCGTGATCAGGGCCGGCCCGACGTAGTCGGCGACGCTGCTGCTGGAGTCGAGGGCGACGATGCCGGCGGCGATCAGCCCGGTCACCCCGAGCGCCGCCAGCACCCCTCCGGTCGGCAGCAGCAGCTCGGCGAAGAGCAGGACGAAACCGACCAGGGCGATGACGACGAAGGCTTCCATCCTTCGATTATGCGCCCTCCAGCGCGTAGCGTCGAACGTCCGCTTCGAGTTCGGAGTCGTGGGCGTAGGGGCCCTGCTTGAGGTAGACGAGCTTGCCGGCGCGGTCGTAGAAGGCGGTGTCGGGGAAGCCGAGGCTGGCGCCGAGCGAGTCGGCGATCTTCCTGTCGGAGTCGGTGTAGCTGGGGTAGGAGAGCGGCGCCTCGGAGAGGAAGGTCCTGGCCGCGTCGTCGGAGTCCTCGGAGTTGACGCCGAGGAAGGCGACCCGTTTGCCGTAGCGGGCGGAGAGCTTCTGCAGGACCGGGAACTCGAAGCGGCAGGGCCCGCACCAGGAGGCCCAGACGTTGGCGACGACCGGGTATCCCTTCAGCGCGGCGACCCGTCCTTCGTAGGCGCTGGTGCCGCCCGGCAGCAGCTCATTCGCCTGCTTGTGCAGGGCGGCCAGGGGCGCCGGCGACCCCGCCAGGGCGGTCGCGTAGTCGGGGTGCTGGCCGCCGTAGTCGCCACCGCCGGAGGAGCCGCAGCCGCCGGCGACGAGGGCGGACAGCGCCAGCGCCAGCAGGCCAAGACGGAGTGTCGATCGCGTGGTCATCCGTTCCGTGATTACAATACGTACGTTCGGTTCGCCGGTATGCGAGCCGCTGAGAACTCCGGGGGAAAGAGATATACGGACTCCCGGGAGCCCTCGTTCACTTGCCCCAGCCGGCTGTCTCGTGCTTGGCGGGGGCGGACCCAGAAGCCTTTCTATGGCCAAGACCAGCGATGTTGCCGCCAACGCGGCAGTTCCTTCAAGCGCCGATATCGAGCGCGCGGCGGCGTTCGCCCGCGAGCCCTTCCTGCTCGACGGCGAGGGGCCGGAGGCGCTGGCGCCCGGCACGGCCCGCCGCCGCGCCATGGACGCGGCGCTGAAGGAGATCGAGGCCGGGGCCGAGTACCCCTCGATTGAGTGGCGCCGCGACTTCTCGCTGCTGCTGGGGCTGGAGCGCTTCCTCGCCGACGAACCGCCGAAGCTGCGCGACGGCGCCGAGCTGAACCCGCACCAGGTCGACGCGCTCTCGGGGACGCTGGCCGAGCTGATGGCCCAGCAGCAGGTGATCACCGACGACGAGCGCCGCCACCTCGCCGCCGCCGCCGCCGCGGCCGAAGCCGAGGTCGACGAGCAGGCGGAGGAGGCCGAAGCGGAGGTCGAAGTCGCCGAGGACGAGCCCAGTGCCGACGAGGAGCTTGCCGCCGAGGACGAACTCGAGGTGGAGGACGAGGAGCTCGCCGCCGACGAGGAGCCCCAGGACTGGGAGGAAGCGCCGTCCGACGAG
>DATBXZ010000115.1:0-7196 GCA_036513995.1 Solirubrobacterales bacterium
CGGCAAGGCGGTGATCGACGAGGTCGGCGAGCTGGTCGTGACCGCGCCGATGCCCTCGATGCCGGTCCGCTTCTGGGGCGACGAGGACGGCAGCCGCTACGCCGAGGCCTACTTCGAGCGCTACCCGGGGGCCTGGCGCCACGGCGACTGGATCGAGATCACCTCGCGCGGGACCGCGATCATCTACGGCCGCTCCGACTCGACCATCAACCGTTCCGGCATCCGCATGGGGACCAGCGAGATCTACCGGGCGGTGCTCAGCATCGACGCGATCGTCGATGCGCTGGTCGTCGACATCCCGCGGCCCGGGACCGAGGGCTGGATGCCGCTCTTCGTCGTCCTCCGCGAGGGCGTCGAGCTCGATGACCGGCTGCCGGCGGAGATCGCCCGCCGGGTTCGCGAGCGCTGCTCGCCGCGCCACGTCCCCGACGAGGTCTTCCAGATCGCCGAGGTGCCGCGCACGCTCAGCGGCAAGGTGCTGGAGGTGCCGGTGAAGCGGATCCTGATGGGCACCCCGGTGGAGAGGGCGGCGAGCCGCGACTCGCTCGCCAACCCGGCGGCGCTCGACTACTTCATCGAGATGGCCGGCCGGCTCGAGGCCTGAGCCCGGGGCGCGGCGGCGCCCCCTTCGGCCACCCGCCGCAGCGCCAGCACCGCGAAGCCCCAGCCGCTGGCGACGAGGATGCCGCCGAGCACATCGCTCGGGAAGTGCCAGGCGAGGACCATCACCGAGCAGCCGACCGCGAAGACGAAGCAGGCGCCGATCGCCGCGACCGCGGCGCGCCAGTCGGATGGAACGACGAAGGCGAAGGCGATCGCGATCGAGGTGGCGGCGGTGGTGTGGCCGCTGGGGAAGGCGATCGGCCCGAGCTGGTCGCTGCCAAGCACGGCCTGGAAGCGGGGATGGGCGAGGGCGACCTTCAGCACCTGCGTGGTCAGGTTGGCGCCGGCGACCACGGCGACGGCAGCGAGGGCATCGAGAGGCCGGCGACGGTACAGCGCGATTCCGCAGGCAGCCGCCAGCATCAGCACCAGTGGCAGCGGGTCTCCCAGGTGCGCGATCAGCTCGGCCAGCCAGCCGAGGCTGCCGTCGCGGGCGGTGAACTTGGTCAGCAGGACCGCGTCGGCGTGCTGCGCCGCGTTGACGCCGTAGGCGACCAGGGCCAATCCAACCAGGGCGCCAGCGCAGGCGATCCAGGCGGCTAGCGGGGCTTTGACTCTCTTCGCCACCCCAAAACGGTAGCGAGAAGGCTTAAGAGAATCCTCAGGCCGGGGTGACCGGGTTGTGGCGCTCGGCGAAGGAACGGTCCTTGCTCGCCGCGTGAGCGAAGCGCCGGATCAGCTCCTCGCGCAGGTTCGCCGGCTCGACCACGGCGTCGACGACCAGCTCCGAGGCAAGGTGGAGGATGTCGATGTCCTCGGCGTACTCCTCCCGTTTCGCGGTGACGAAGCGCTCGCGCTCGCCCTCGTCCTCGATCGCCTGGATCTGGTTGTAGAAGACGGCGTTGACGGCGGCCTGCGGTCCCATCACCGCAATCGAGGCGCTCGGCAGGGCGATGCAGCAGTCGGGCTCGAAGGCCGGGCCGGCCATCGCGTAGAGCCCCGCCCCGTAGGCCTTGCGGACGATCACCGAGAGCTTCGGCACCGTCGCCTGGGAGACGGCGCTGATCATCTTCGCCCCGTGGCGGATGATCCCCTGGCGCTCGACCGCGGTGCCGATCATGAAGCCGGGCACGTCGGCGAGGAAGAGCAGGGGCACGTTGAAGGCGTTGCAGGTCTGGATGAAGCGCGCCGCCTTGTCGGCGGAGTCGACGAAGAGGACGCCGCCTTTCTGCCTCGGCTGGTTGGCGACGACCCCGACGACGCGCCCGTCGAGCCGCCCGTATCCGACGATCAGCTCTTTCGCCCAGCGCTTGTGGACCTCGAGGAAGGAGTCGGCGTCGAGCAGGGCGTCGAGCACCTCGCGCATGTCGAAGGGCTGGTTCTCGTCGGCGGGGACGATCGCGGCGATCGCCGCGTCGGAGGCGGGCGCGACGGCCGGCGCCGCCGGTGGCTCCTCCCGCCAGTTCTCCGGCATGAAGGAGAGATAGCGCCGAGCGAGGTCGATCGCCTCCTCGTCGCTCTTGACCAGGAAGTGGCCGCAGCCGGAGACGCCGGTGTGCATCTTCGCCCCGCCCATCTCCTCCAGCGTCACCTTCTCGCCGATCACCATCTCCGCCATCCGCGGCGAGCCCAGGTACATCGAGGCGTTGCCCTCGCGCATGATGACGACGTCGCAGAAGGCGGGGATGTAGGCACCGCCGGCGGCGCTGGGGCCGAACAGCAGGCAGACCTGCGGCACCTGGCCGGAGAGCCGTACCTCGTTGTGGAAGATGCGGCCGGCGCCACGGCGGCCGGGGAACATCTGCACCTGATCGGTGATCCGCGCCCCGGCCGAGTCGACCAGGTAGACCAGCGGCACCTGCAGGCTCAGCGCCCGCTCCTGGACACGGAGGATCTTCTCGACCGTCTTCGGGCCCCAGGAGCCGGCCTTGACCGTCGGGTCGTTGGCCATCAGGGCGACGCGGCGGCGGTCGATCGTGGCCAGCCCGGTGACGACGCCGTCGGCGCCCAGCCCCTCCTTCTCCCAATTGGCGAGCGCTCCCTCCTCGGCGAAGGAGCCGGCGTCAACCAGCCGCTCGATCCGCTCGCGGACCGGCAGCTTGCCCTGTTCGGCGGTCTTCTCGTGGTGGCGCTCGGGGCCACCCGAGAGCGCGGCCTCCAGGGCCTTTGCGAAATCGGTCACGGACGAGAGCCTATTCGGACTGGCTGGCTCGCCAGTCCACGGGGCCCGCACGCAACACGTGGGCACCGAGCGGACGGCCCAATACCTCCTGCGCCGCCCGCGAGGCCTCGACCAGGCGCGCCAGGTCGATCCCCGTCTCGACCCCCATCTCGTGCAGCATCGAGACCACGTCCTCGCTGCCGACGTTGCCGGTCGAGCCGGGCGGCACCGGGCATCCCCCCAGCTCGCCGAAGCTCGACTCGAAGGACTCGACCCCCTCTTCCAGCGCCGCCACCAGGTTGGCCAGCCCCTGGCCGCGGGTGTTGTGGAAGTGGGCGGTCAGCTCGACCCCGCGCAGACGCTCGCGGGCGGCGGCGAAGAACTCGTGCACCTGGCGCGGGTTCGCCATCCCGGTGGTGTCGCCGAAGCCGACCTCCTCGCAGCCGGCCGCGGCCAGGCGCTCGGCGATCTCGAAGACCCGCTCGGGCGCGACGTGCCCCTCGTAGGGGCAGCCGAAGGAGGTCGCGATCACCCCCTCGCGGCGCAGCCCCTCCGCACCGGCGCCTGCGAGCGTCACCTCCAGCCCGGCCAACGACTCCTCAACCGAGCGGTTGACGTTGCGCTGGTTGTGGGTCTCGGAGGCGGAGAGGAAGACGCTGACCTCGTCGAAGCGGTCGCGCATCCCCAGCGCCCGCTCCAGCCCCCGCTCGTTCGGGATCAAGACCGAGAACGCGACGCCAGGGCGCCGCTGCACCGCCATCAGCACCTCGGCCGCGTCGGCCAGCTGCGGGATCACGTCCGGGCGCACGAACGAGGTGATCTCCATCCGACCCACGCCGGTCGCCGAGAGCATGTCGATCAGCCGCACCTTCTCCGCCGTCTCGATCCTCTCCGGCTCGTTCTGGAACCCGTCGCGAGGCCCGACCTCGCGGATGCGGACGGATTTCGGCAGCTCGACCACGCTCCAAGCTTATGCGGCGGCAGCCGGGTGGCTGGCTGAGGCGCCCGGTGTGACGCAGGCATAGACTGGCGCGCTCGTGGCTGAGCGCGAACCGATTCCGATCATCGGCGGCACCGGCGCTCTCGGTGCCGGCCTGGCGACGCGCTGGGCGCAGGCCGGGGTGCCGGTCGTGCTCGGCTCGCGCTCGGCCGAGCGGGCCGAGGAGGCCGCCGCCAAGGTCCGCGCCGCGGTGCCGGGCGCCGATGTCAGCGGGCTCGAGAACAACGAGGCGGCGAAGCGGGGCGAGATCGTCTTCCTCACCGTCCCCTTCCGCGCCCAGTCGGAGAACCTCAACAACCTGCGCGAGGCGCTGAGCCCCGGCCAGATCCTGGTCGACTGCACGGTGCCGCTCGCCGCCGCGGTCAGCGGCAAAGCGACCCGCTCGCTCGGCGTCTGGCAGGGCTCCGCCGCCCAGCAGGCCCAGGAGATGGTCCCCGACGGGATCACCGTCGTCTCCGCCCTGCACACCGTCGGCGCCCCGACCCTCTCCGACCCCGGTGCCGAGCTGGGGGAGGACGTGCTCGTCTGCGGCGACAGGAAGGCCGACAAGGCCCGCGTCGCGCGGCTGATCGAGCTGATCCCCGGCCTGCGCGCGGTCAATGCCGGCGCGCTCGAGATGGCCCGCATCGTCGAGCAGCTGACGCCGATGCTGATCTCGGTCAACACTCGCTACAAGGCGCACGCCGGCATCCGCCTCACGGGTTTGCCGGACGCCGACCACTGGGCATAGACGGAGCATGAGAGTCGCGCTGCTGGCCGGCGGTACCGGAGGCGCCAAACTCGCCGCCGGGATGCAGGAGGAGCTCGGCCCCGAACTGACGGTGATCGCCAACACCGGCGACGACATCGAGGCGCTCGGCGTCCACGTCTCCCCCGACCCCGACCTCGTCACCTACTGGCTCAGCGGCGAAATCGACGAGGAGCGCGGCTGGGGGATCCGCGAGGACACCTTCACCGTCTTCGAGCGGCTGCAGCAGCTGGGGGCGCCGAGCTGGTTCGGACTCTCCGACCGCGACCTCGCCGCCTGCCTCTACCGGCGCCAGTTCATCGAGGAGGGCGGGCGGCCGACCGACGCCCAGGCGCAGATCGCCCGCGGGCTCGGAGTCGAGGCGAGGGTGCTGCCGATGTCGGACTCGCCGGTCCGGACCAAGGTGCTGACCGCGGCGGGGCGGCGCGACCTGCAGGAGTACCTGATCGTCGACCGGGGCGAGCCGGACGTGGTCGGGGTCGAGCTGGAGGGGATCGAGAGCGCCGAGCCGAGCCGCGAGGTGCTGGAGGCGCTGCGCGTCGCGGAGGCGATCGTGATCGGGCCCTCCAACCCGGTGATCAGCATCGGCCCGATCCTCGCCGCGCCGGGGATGCGCGAGGCGATCGTCGCCTCCCACGCTCCCGTCGTGGCGGTCAGCCCCTACGTCGCCGGCGCGGTCGTCAAGGGACCTACCGACCGCTTCATGCAGGCGCTCGGCCGCCCGACCACCGCCGCCGGCGTCGCCTCGCTCTACGCGGGCCTGATCGACGGCATGGTCGTCGACGAGGGCGATCCCGACCCAGCGCCGAGCGAGGTCGCGACCCTCGCCGCCGCGACCCTGATGGAGGGAGCGAGCGGTCGCGCCCGCGTCGCCCGCGTCGTCCTCGACTACGCCGCCGACCTCGCGTGAAGGCGACCGCTGTCCTACCTGTCAAGCGCTTCAGCGCGGCGAAGCAGCGGCTCGCCGCCGGGCTCGACGGCGAGCAGCGCCGGAACCTGATGGAGGCGATGGTCGGCGACGTGCTGGAGGCGATCGGCGAGGCGCGGACGATCGAGCGCACGATCGTCGTCAGCGGCGACCCGATCGCGCAGGAGCTCGCCGCTGAGGCGGGCGCTGAGGTGGTCCCCGACCCCGAGGACGGCGGCCACGTCGAGGCGGCGCTGGCCGGGATCGCCCGTGCCGAAGCGGAGGGAGCGACCTGCGTCGTCCTCCTCCCCGGCGACTGCCCGCTGCTGGAGCCGCGCGAGCTGGACCGGCTGCTGACCGGGCTGCCCGAGCGCTACGTCGGGATCGTCCCCGACCGCCACGGCACCGGTACCAACGCCCTGGCGCTGAGCCCGCCGGACGCGATCGTCCCCGCCTTCGGCGAGGGCAGCTGCGGCCGCCATGTCGCCCTCGCCCGCGAGGCCGGCGTCGCCTTCGGGGTCGAGGAGCTGGCCTCGCTGAGCCTCGACCTCGACACCCCAGCCGACGTGATCGCCCTCACCCGCAAGCTGGCGGCCCGCTCCGGCCGCGCCCGCCGGACTGCCAAGGCCCTGGGGATATGAGCGAAGCGGGGCTGCGGGTGATCGCGGTCGCCGGCCTGCCCGAGTTCAGCGAGGGGATGAGCGTCGGCGAGGAGATCGCCGCGCGGGCCGAGCTCGGGGACGGCGACGTCGTCGTCATCTCGCAGAAGATCGTCTCCAAGGCGGAGGGACGGGTGCGCAAGCTCTCCTCGGTGCTGCCGGGGGCCGAGGCGCGCAAGCTCGCCGCCGTACTCGGCAAGGAGCCGGCGATGGTGGAGCTGATCCTCGAGGAGAGCGAGGAGGTGCTGCGGGCCGAGCGCAGCGTCCTCATCGTCGAGACCAAGCACGGCTTCGTCTGCGCCAACGCCGGCATCGACGCCTCCAACCTGCCGGAGGCCGGCACGGTCTGCCTGCTGCCGGAGGACCCCGATGCCTCCGCCCGGCGCATCCGCGCCGAGATCGCCGGCCCGACGATCGGGGTCGTCGTCTCCGACAGCTTCGGTCGTGCCTGGCGGCTGGGCCAGGCCGAGGTGGCGATCGGCTGCGCGGGGCTGGCGCCGCTGGACGACTGGCGCGGGCGCCGCGACAGCAGCGGTCGCGAGCTGGAGGCGACCCTGATCGCGATCGCCGACGAGGCGGCGGCGGCGGCGGATCTGGTGCGGGACAAGACCAGCCGGGTGCCAGCGGCGATCGTCCGTGGCCTCGACCGGCACGTCCGCCGCGAGGACGGTCCCGGCGCCGCTGCCCTGCGCCGCCCGCATGACGAGGACCTCTTCCGTTAGTCAAAGCCGGACGGGCCGACCGAGCCCTACCTCCCAGGGCCGGCCCGCCGGCTCTCGTGGTGCTAGTCCCGCTTCAGGGCGTCCTTGATCTTGTCGGTGACCTTCTCGACGCCCTCCTTGGCCTTGCCGCCAGCCTGATCGACCTTGCCCTCCCGCTTCAAGTCCTTGTCTCCGGTGAGGTCGCCCGCGGCCTCCTTGACACGGCCCTTGGCGTCGTCCTTGTTGCTGATCTCGTCGCTCATGCATTTCCTCCGTAGTCTCGATCTCTGTCGAGTAACGGCTACCCGGATCGGCGCTGCCTAACCGGTTGGTGCAAGGCCCACACAAGGCACCTCGACGCCCGGCAGGGCCTCAGAGCGTCGCCGGCTCGTAGCTCTCGACGATCTCGTAGAGCGT
>DATBXZ010000116.1:0-4036 GCA_036513995.1 Solirubrobacterales bacterium
GCCCGCGCCCTCGGTCGTCGCGTAGGCGCCGCCCGCCGCGTACTCCAGGCTCAGCTCCTCGCCGTCCTCGCCCGCGGTCCAGGGCCGCTCCCAGGAGCCACCGGGGAAGACCTCTGGCGTCGGGGCCAGTACCCAGGCGCCGGGGGCGTCGCCGGGGCGTAGCGGCGCCAGCGGCTCGGGCAGCGGTTGCAGGGCGTCGATCTCGCGCAGCTCTTCCTGGATCGCGACCTCCGTCGCCAGGTACTCGCCCTCGCCGAAGTGGACCCAGGAGAGCGCGCCGCCGAGGCTCCAGAGGAAGAGGCTGGGCCAGCCCTCGCAGCCGTAGGCGCTCCAAAGCTCGTGCTCGGCGTCGATCGCGACCGGGAACTCGACCCCGAGCGCCTCGAGGCCGGTCGCGACGGCGGCTCGGTCGGCGCCGAACGGGAAGCGCGGCGACTGCACGCCGATCACGCTCAGACCCGCCTCGCGGTAGCGCTGCGACCACTCGGCCAGATAGGGCAGCGTCCGCACGCTGTTGAGCTGGGCGAAGTCGAGGAAGTGGACCAGCGCCGGTCCCCCGGCGGTCAGCGCCGGCATCGACTCCGGCTCGGTCCCGACCCAGGAGAGGCCCCGCGGCAGGTCGGGGGCGGCGATGTTGTCACGGCCTGGGAGCACGCCCGGACGTTATCCCGACGGGGGCTAGAGGATCTCGGCGAGGCGCCGCTCGAGCGCGGCGGAGATCTCGTCGCGCACCGGGCCCTCGGCCAGCCGTTCGACCAGCGACTCGAGGAAGCCTTCGATGATCAGCGTCTTCGCCCCCGCCGGGTCGAGCCCGCGCGAGGTCAGGTAGAAGAGCTGCTCCTTGTCGATCTGGGCGATCGCCGCCGCGTGGGTGCAGCGGACGTCGTCGGCGAGGATCTCGAGGCCGGGGATCGCGTCGGCGTGGGCCTCGGTCGAGAGCAGCAGGTTGCGGCTCTCCTGGAAGGCGTCGGTCTGCTGGGCACCGGGGTCGACCTTGATCATCCCGCGCCAGACCGCGGTCGAGCCGGCGGCGAGGACGCCGCGGAAGGCGAGGTCGGAGTTGGTGTTCGGCGCCGCGTGCTCCTGGGTGGTGTCGTAGTCGAGGTGTTGCCCCGGGCCGCCGGCGTAGCCACCGGTGACACGCGCCTCGGAGCCCGGGCCGGCCAGCTTGGTCTCCATCCGCACCTTGCCGCGGCCGGAGCCGAAGCCGAGGGCGGCCCAGTCGAGACGGGCATCGCGCTCGACCTGGGCGCGCTGGGTGGCGAAGATCCAGGCGGACTCGGAGATGTCCTGGGTGTTGACGTAGCGCAGCGTCGCCGCCTGGCCGACGCTCAGCTCGACCACCGAGTTGAGCAACCCGTCGACCTCGTCGTCGGGAGAGGACCAGTGCTCCCAGACCTCCGCTTCGGCGCCTTCCTCGAGCACGACGAGGGTGCGCCAGCCGATCGCGGCGCCGTCGCGGTCGACCGGGACCTCGATTCGGATCGGCTCGGTGACCTTGACCCCGCGCGGCACGTGAACGAGGACGCCGTCGCGCCAGCCCGCCTCGTTGCGGGCGACGAAGGGATCCTCGACCGGGACCAGCGACCCCAGCCGCTCTTGCAGCAGCTCGGCGTGGGAGGAGACGGCCTCGGCCAGCGAGACCACGGTCGCACCCTCGGCGCCGTGGACCTCGGCCTCGGCGTCGGCCTGCTCGTAGGCGTCGATCTCGAGCCCGGCGAGGTCGGTGAACTCCCAGCCCTTCGACCTGTGGTCGGGCAGCGGCAGGCTCTCCGCCAGAGAGGCGCCCTGCCGGCGCCTCTCCGAAAGCCAAGCGGGTTCGGTCGCTACCTCAGCCAATTGAGCCCTCCATCTGCAGCTCGATCAGCCGGTTCAGCTCGACCGCGTACTCCATCGGCAGCTCTTTGGTCACCGGCTCGATGAAGCCGTTGACGATCATCTTCGAGGCCTCCTCCTCGTCGAGCCCGCGGCTCTGCAGGTAGAAGAGCTGCTCGTCGCCGATTTTCGAGACGGTCGCCTCGTGGCCGACGTCGGCGTCGTTCTCGTCGATGCGGATCGTTGGGTAGGTGTCCGAGCGCGAGTCCTCGTCCAGCAGCAACGCGTCGCAGACGACCTTCGAGCGCGACTCGGTCGCCCCGTCGGCGATTTCGAGCAGGCCACGGTAGGTCGCCCGGCCGCCGTCCTTGGAGATCGACTTGGAGAAGATCGAGGACGAGGTCTTCGGCGCCGCGTGGATGATCTTGCCGCCGGCGTCCTGGTGCTGGCCGTCGCCGGCGAAGGCGATCGAGAGGATCTCGCCGTGGGCTTCCGGCCCCATCAGGTAGATCGACGGGTACTTCATCGTCAGTTTCGAGCCGAGGTTGCAGTCGACCCACTCCATCGTCGCCTTCTCGTGCGCGACGGCGCGCTTGGTGACGAGGTTGAAGACGTTCTGCGACCAGTTCTGGACCGTCGTGTAGCGGACCCGCGAGCTCTTCTTGGCGACGATCTCGACCACCGCGGAGTGCAGCGAGTCGCTGGAGTAGACCGGCGCCGTGCAGCCCTCGATGTAGTGGACGTCGGCACCCTCCTCGGTGATGATCAGGGTCCGCTCGAACTGGCCCATGTTCTCGGTGTTGATCCGGAAGTAGGCCTGCAGCGGCATCTCCACCTTGACCCCGGCCGGCACGTAGACGAAGGAGCCGCCCGACCACACGGCTGAGTTCAACGCCGCCAGTTTGTTGTCGTTGGGGGGAATCACCGTCGCCCAGTGCTCGCGCACCAGGTCCTCGTGCTCGCGCAGGGCGGTGTCCATGTCGGTGAAGATCACGCCCTGGGCCTCGAGCTTCTCGTTGACCTGGTGGTAGACGACCTCGGACTCGTACTGGGCGCCGACGCCAGAGAGGAATTTGCGCTCCGCCTCGGGGATCCCGAGCCGGTCGAAGGTGTTTTTGATGTCGTCCGGGACCTCGCTCCAGTCGCGACTGTTCTTCTCCGAGGCGCGCACGAAGTAGTGGATGTCGTCCCAGTCGATCTGGTCGAGGTTGCCACCCCATTTCGGGGTCGGGCGCGAGTAGAAGTGCTCCAGCGCCTTCAACCGGAAGTCGCGCATCCACTGCGGCTCGTCCTTGTACTCGGAGATCGATTCGACGATCTCCCGCGAGAGCCCCTTCGGCGCCTTGTAGGCGTAGCCCGACTCAGAGTCGTGGAAGCCGAACTTCTCCTTGTAGTCGGAGTTGATGCCGGCCAGATCTCGTTTCTCTGCGACTGCCTCGGGCGTTGCCATGTTCAAACCTCCAGGGTGACGGTGTCGTCCGCGATGGCTATCGGGAACGTTTGCACCGGCTTGAAAGCTGGGAGGGTCTTCGGCCTGCCGGTGCTGAGGTCGAAGAGGGAGCCGTGACGGGGGCACTCGACGGTACAGGCCGCCGGGTCGAACTCACCCTCGGCCAGCGGGCCGTCGTCGTGGGAGCAGCGATCCTCGATCGCGTAGAGCGTGCCCTCGCAGTTGAAGACGCCGATCTTGATCCCGTCGTGCTCGACCAGGCGCATCTGGCCAGGCTGCAGCTCTGTGGCCGGGCATACGGGGATTGTAGTTCCTGCGGTGTCGGTCAAGAGGGTGGTGGCTCCAGGCACGTTCGTGCCGATTTGTGCGGATCGAGACGTAATCCTACTTCCGTGGTCGGATTTTAGCGGCCGGGGTGGGCGGGCTTGTTTTTACAAGTCCGCGATGAATTCGCACCGCTTGCGTGGTCTCATGTGCGTAAGCAACTTTCGAAAGCGAGGACCGAGATGAGCGAGAGGACCAGCTACACCCCCGGAACCCCCTGTTGGGTCGAACTCAGCGGCACGCCAGACGTCGAGGCCAGCGAGGGCTTCTATCGCGAGCTCTTCGGCTGGGAGATGCCGGAGCTGTCGAACTCGGCCGAACTGGGCGGCTACCGCCGCGCGAAAAAGGGCGGCAAGGACGTCGCCGGAGTGGCGCCGTCGATGGAGGAGGGCCAGCCCCCGGCCTGGAGGACGTACGTCGCGGTCGCCGACGCCGCCGCGACCATGA
>DATBXZ010000117.1:0-3778 GCA_036513995.1 Solirubrobacterales bacterium
CGGGGTGTCGTCGCCCGGGAAGTCGTACTCGTCGAGAAGTTCCTTGACCTCCTCCTCGACCAGCTCGACCAGTTCCTCGTCGTCGACCTGGTCGATCTTGTTGAGGAAGACGACCACGTGCGGGACGTTGACCTGACGGGCCAGCAGGATGTGCTCGCGGGTCTGCGGCATGACGCCGTCGGCCGCGGAGACGACCAGGATCGCGCCGTCCATCTGGGCGGCGCCGGTGATCATGTTCTTGACGTAGTCGGCGTGGCCCGGGCAGTCGACGTGGGCGTAGTGCCGGTTCTCGGTCTCGTACTCGACGTGCGAGGTCGCGATCGTGATCCCGCGCTCCTTCTCCTCCGGAGCGTTGTCGATCTCGGCGAAGCTCTGAGCCTCGGCCCCGCCCACGGTCGAGAGCGTCTGGGTGATCGCGGCCGTCAGCGTCGTCTTTCCATGATCGATATGACCGATCGTTCCGACGTTCACATGCGGCTTATCGCGCTCGAACTTCTCCTTTGACATCTCTCTCCGTTCTACCTTTCGAAGTCGTTGTTCTGTCTGACGCTGCCCGGTAAGGTGATTAGTTCGGCCTGCGGGCGAACCTGGGAAATATAGCCAGATGGCGCCCGCTGCGCGGTTGGGTCTAAGAGCTCGCTCCGACTGGCTCTCCAGAGCGGTGCTCGACGATCTCCTCGGCGATGTTCGAGGGGACCTCCTCGTAGCGCTCGAACTGCATCGTGTAGCTGGCGCGGCCCTGCGTGGAGGAGCGAAGGTCGGTTGCGTAACCGAACATTTCGCCGAGCGGGACGAAGGCCTGGACGGCGAGTGCGTTGCCGCGCTGCTCCTGCCCCTGGACTTTGCCGCGGCGCCGCGAGAGGTCGCCGATCACGTCGCCGAGGAAGTCCTCGGGGGTGACGACCTCGACCGACATAACCGGCTCCAGCAGAACCGGGTTGGCCTTGCGCGCGCCTTCCTGGATCGCCATCGAGCCGGCGATTTTGAAGGCCATCTCGGAGGAGTCGACGTCGTGGTAGGAGCCGTCGACGAGTTCGACTTTGACGTCGACCATCGGGTAGCCGGCCTTGACGCCGTTCTGCAGCGCCTCGCGCATCCCCTGTTCGGCCGGGCCGATGAATTCGCCCGGGATCACGCCACCCTTGATTTTGTTCTCGAACTCGAAGCCCTCTCCGGGGGCGGGCTCGAGGTTGATGACGACGTGGCCGAACTGGCCGCGACCACCGGTCTGGCGGACGAAGCGGGCGACGACCTTCTCGACCCGCTTGCGAATCGTCTCGCGGTAGGCGACCTGCGGCTTGCCGACGTTGGCGTCGACTTTGAACTCGCGCAGCATGCGGTCGACGATCACCTCGAGGTGGAGCTCACCCATGCCGTGGATCAGGGTCTGGCCGGTTTCCTCGTCGGATTCGATCCGGAAGGTCGGGTCCTCCTCGCCGAGCCGCTGCAGGGCGTTGCCCATCTTCTCCTGATCGGCTTTCGTTTTCGGCTCGATCGCGACCGCGATCACGGTCTCGGGGAATTCGATGCTCTCGAGGGCAATCGGGGCGTCGGGCGCGGCAAGGGTGTCGCCGGTACCGGTTTCCTTGAGGCCGACGCCGGCGCAGATGTCGCCCGAGTGGACCTCCTCGATCTCCTCGCGGCTGTTCGCGTGCATCATCAGCAGCCGGCCGATCCGCTCGGTCTTGCCGGTTTTCACGTTCAGCACCCGGCCGCCTTTCTCGAGCTTGCCCGAGTAGACGCGGAAGTAGGTGAGCTTGCCGACGTAGGGGTCGGTCATGACCTTGAAGGCGAGGGCGGCGAAGGGGCCGCTGTCGTCGGCGGGGCGCTCTCCCTCGGAATCCTCGGACTGGCCCTTGCCGGCGGCGATGACGCCGGTCACCGGCGGTACCTCCAGGGGAGAGGGCAGCAGCGAGATGATCGAGTCCAGCAACGGCTGCACGCCCTTGTTCTTGAACGAGGTGCCGCAGAGGACCGGGGTGACCTCGGTGTCGAGGCAGGCCCGGTGCAGGGAGGCGAGCAGCCGCTCCGCCGGGATCTCCTCTTCGCCCAGGTAGGCCTCCATCAGCTCGTCGTCGTAGTCGGCGCAGGCCTCGATCAGCTGGGTCCGGTATTCCTCGGCCTGGCCCTGGAGGTCCTCCGGGATCTCGATCGTCTCGTAGGCGGCACCGAGCTCGTCGGTCCAGACGAGACCCTTCATCTCGAGCAGGTCGACGACGCCGCGGAAGTCCTCCTCGGCGCCGATCGGCAGCTGGATCGGCAGGGCGTTGGCGCCGAGCCGATCCTTCATCGTCCGCACGCAATAGAAGAAGTCGGCGCCGGTGCGGTCCATCTTGTTTATGTAGGCGAAGCGTGGAACGCCGTACTTGTCGGCTTGGCGCCAGACCGTCTCAGACTGCGGCTCGACGCCGGCGACGGCGTCGAAGACGGCGATCGCGCCGTCGAGGACGCGCAGGCTGCGCTCGACCTCGACCGTGAAGTCGACGTGGCCGGGCGTGTCGATGATGTTGATCCGGTGGCCCTTCCACTCGCAGGCGGTGGCGGCGGAGGTGATCGTGATCCCGCGCTCCTGCTCCTGCTCCATCCAGTCCATCACCGCGGCGCCCTCGTGGACCTCGCCCATTTTGTGGGTGCGGCCGGTGTAGTAGAGGATGCGCTCGGTCGTCGTCGTCTTGCCGGCGTCGATGTGCGCCATGATCCCGATATTGCGGGTCTTCTCTAGGGGGAAATCGCGTGGCATGGTCTGGAGTTAGTTCGTCTCTCGAAGTCGGTTGTGTGTGAAACGGAAGCCGCCCGGCAAGGAGCGTCCTCGGCGCAAAAAAAGGGCCCCAGCGGGCCCGGCGAAGCGTGCTGCGAAGAAACTGCCTGAGCGACGGGCGATGATAGCAGCGAGACGGCGGCACATCGGCTCCGTCTTCTCGAAGCTCGCCAGGAGGCCGGCGCGCTGGAGTCGTGGCCTCGACCGCGCCGCCAACCGCGGCCTCGAGCGGGTCCATCCGGCGCTCGTCCGCGGTGCTCACCGGTCACGGGCGCTGGCGCGGCGCGCGGGCGCCATCGCCGGTCCACTGCTGCGCCCACTCGCCGCCCGCTGCCTGCGCGGCGTCGCCCTCGCCGAGCGCCTGGTTCGGCGGGCGTGCGCGGCGGCGGTGCGCGGGGCGACCCGGGTCAGTGCCGTCTTCACTCCGCGGCGAGCGATCGGGGCCGTCATCGCCGCCGCCGGGATCTGCCTCGTCGTCTCCCAGTTCCTCGACTACCGCGCCGTCGAGATCGGTCAGCCCGCCTATGCGGGCCTGCCGACCGTGGCGCATCCGCCGACCGTCGCGGTCAGGACCGCCGGCGACGCGCATGCCTACCTGCTCGTCCCCCTGGGCCTGATCGCCATCCTCCTCGGCGCCCTCGCCGCCGCTCGCGAGCGGCGGCGCCTGGGGCTGAGCGTGGCCGCCCTGGGGCTGATCGGCGTCGCGACGATCCTGCTCGTCGACCTTCCCAGCGGACTCGACGCGGGGGCCCAGACTTCGCGCTTCTCAGGCGCCGAGGCGGTGCTCGAGGACGGCTTCTACGCCGAGCTCGCGGCAGCGGCAGGGCTGGTTCTTGCCGGACTGCTCTACTATGCGCGGCCGTGCCGAATACGAATCAACTCGTCAGGAAGGGCCGCAAGCGCCCGAAGAAGAAGACCACGACGCCGGGCCTCAAGTCGGGCCAGGGTCGCAAGAAGGGCGTAGCCGCCCCTCAGCGTCGCGGCGTCTGCACTCGTGTGGCGACGGTCACGCCGAAGAAG
>DATBXZ010000118.1:0-2498 GCA_036513995.1 Solirubrobacterales bacterium
CGTCGTCCTGCTCGGCGCCACCCAGAACTTCGCCCCGGTCGAAGGCGTCGGCTTCCCGCTCAACTACCTGCGCGGCGCCGGCACCACCCTGACCAACTTCGTTTACGAGGCCTCCCCCACCGGCAACCTCAACCAGCCCGAGAAAGCCTACGCGGCCGCTTTCGTACTCTTGTTGATGGTCTTAGTCTTAAATGGAGCCGTCGACGTCATCCACCGTCGCGCAAGAAAGGTTGGAACGTGGAGTTCCTGACTTCCCCCCCGCCGCCGATCCGCCGCCTCGAGCTGGAGGACCCCCCCGCTGCCCAAGCGGTCGCCGCACCCGCGGAGGGGACCGACGGCAGCGGCCCCGCGGCATCCGGGGGCTTTACCGGCGCCCGCCGCTCGATCGGCGCCCCGCAGTTCTCGATCCGGCGCATGGAGATCGACGACGTCTCCGTCTCCTACTCCAACCGCGACGCGGTCAAAGGCGTCACCCTGCCGGTTCGCCAGGGTGAGGTGCTGTCCCTGATCGGGCCCTCCGGCTGCGGCAAGACGACGCTGCTGCGCTCGCTCAACCGCCTTACCGAGCTGACCAGCACGGCGAAACTGAGCGGCCGGATCCTGCTCGACGACGTCGACATCAAGGCGATCGAGCCGACCCTGCTGCGACGCCGGGTGACGATGGTCTTCCAGCAGCCCAACCCGTTCCCGATGAGCGTCTTCGACAACATCGCCTACGTCCTGCGCGAGCAGGGCTCGCGGCGATCGCGCAAGAAGGCGCTGGAGCCGAAAGTGCACAGCGCCCTCGATCGCGCCGGCCTCTTCGAGGAGGTCAAAGACAACCTCGACCACCCCGCCCTGAAGCTCTCCGGCGGCCAGCAGCAGCGGCTCTGCATCGCTCGCGCCCTCGCCGCCGAACCGGAGGTGCTGCTGCTCGACGAGCCTTGCTCGGCGCTCGACCCGCAGTCGACGCAGGTGATCGAGGACCTGATCGTGAAGCTGCGCGACGACGTCGCCGTCGTCATCGTCACCCACAATCTGCAACAGGCCTACCGGATCGCCGACCACGTCGCCTTCATGTACCTGGGCGACTTGGTCGAGTACGCGACGGCGACCAACCTGTTCGGCTCCCCGCGCGAGAAACGAACCCAGGAGTACGTCAGCGGTGCCTTCGGTTAGCCGTCACATCTCTCGACTCGGCGCGCTCGCCGCCTGCAGCCTGCTCCTGCTCGGGGTCGCCTCCGGCTGCTCGACAACGCAGGAAAAGGCCGAAAAGCAGCAGGCCCAGTCCAAGCACATCCTCGAGGCGCGGGCGGAGCGCCAGAAGCACAAGCACGACAAGGACAAGCCCGGCAAGCAGGACGAGAAGGGGAATCAGCGATGAGCGAGGAGAAGGCGACGATCTCGGTGGTACAGGGGACCTACGAGCCCTGCGATGAGTGTGGCGCCCCGCTCGACCCCCAGCAGCGCTACTGCGTCAACTGCGCCGCCCGGCGCGGCAACGGCGCCAACCCGGCCTCGCGCTATTTCGCGGCGATGAGCAAAAAAGCGCGACGGCCGATGGCCCGGCCACAGGCGAAAGCCGGCTCCGGCAGCCGCGCCGCGGCGGTCGGCTTCTTCGCCCTGCTGCCGATCGCGGTCGCGCTCGGCGTCGTCGTCGGTCGCGGCGACTCCGGCAGCAGCGACAACGCGGCGCTGCTGCAGGCGCTGCGCCAGCAGGAAGCGGCGACCGCGACCAGCAACGCCGGCACCACCACGGCGAGCGCCAACCCGAAAGCGAAAAAAGCCGCAAAAGACAGCAAGGCCCCGGCCAAAGGCGAAGGCAAGGTGGTCGCCCACACCAAGAACGGGACGGTGCACTCGGTGACGAACTTCAAGGCGAGCGAAGAAAAGACCCAGGAAGACACCCAGATCGTCGCCGAAAACCCCGAACAGACCGGCGACAACTACATCAAAGCCCAGCAGAACCTGCCGGACGTGACAGTGATCGGCGGCGAACCCGGCTCGACATCGGCGCCGAGCAACGGGGCGGAACCATGAGCCGCCTCAGCGAGCTGACCAGCCGCTCGGCCGAGCGGCTGCGGCGACCGGCCGCGAAGGCCGCGCCAGGGCCCGGGGTCAAAGCCGCCGCCAAGCCGGCGGCCGCGAAAGAGCCGCCGAAGCCGGAGGAGAGCGCCGAGCTGGTCGCCCAGCGCGACCGTCTGCTGGAGAAGTTCACCGTGATGCAGGCCGACCTCGGCGGCGCCTTCTACGAGATGGCGATCCGCGACCACGTGCGCCTCGACGTGCTGACCCGCAAGGCAGCCGAGCTGCAGCGCGTCGACGCCGAGCTGCTCGCGGTCGAGCGGGTGCTCGAGCTCGAGCGCGCCGACGCCGCCGGGCTCTGTCCCGGCTGTGGCGCCCCCTACGGCCACGCGGTGCGTTTCTGCGCCCAATGCGGGCACGCGCTGGTGCCGACCGAGGCGACCAAGTGAAAACGCTGACGCGCCCCTTCGAGCGGGCGATGGCGGCGGCCGCGA
>DATBXZ010000119.1:0-6300 GCA_036513995.1 Solirubrobacterales bacterium
GGGGGTGGTGGTGAGGGCGGTGAGGGCGATCCCGAGCGAGCAGCAGGTCGCCGTGCCGAGGATCACGTAGAGGACGAAGGCGGGGAAGGTCGAGCCGGGAATCGGGACGCCGTAGGCGAGCGCGCCGACCGCGAGCAGCACCGCGGTCATGAACAGCGCCTGCGCGGTGGCGCGGGCGATCTGGGCGGCGATGAAGGTCCAGGGCGGCATCGGGGTGCCGCGGTAGCGCTTGAGCTGACCGTTCTCGCGCTGCGTGGTCAGCGAGACCGCGAGCGTGGTAAAGGTCGAGAGGGCGACCGAGTAGGCGACGATGCCGGCGGTGAAGTAGGCCTGGGCGCTGAGCTTGAGGTCGTTGGGAAGCGTCGTCGTGTCGCGGCCGCCGTGATTGAAGAGCGAGTTGAAGAGGACGAGCAGGATCAGCGGGAAGAGGACGGTGAAGATCATCGCCCGCGGCGTGCGCAGGGCGACCAGGATCGCCATCCGTGCCTGGGCGGCGACGATGCCGCGGTCCCTCATCACGCCTCCTCGCGGGTCAGCTCGAGGAAGATGTCCTCGAGGTTGGGGCGGCGGACCTCGAGCTCCTCGAGCTTGGCCCCGCGCTCCTCGGCCAGTCTCAGCAGCCGGTAGAGGTCGGCCTGGGGCTGGGCGGTCTCGACCTCGATCTCGTTGCCGGAGACCTGGACCGGGGCGGAGAGCTGGGCGCGGACGTCCTCGACGTCGAGCCCGCCGTCGAGGGTGAAGCCGATCACGGTGCTGCGGCCGAGGCTCTCGCCGAGCTCCTCGGTCCGTCCCTGGGCGACGACGCGGCCGTCGCGCAGGATCGCCACGCGGTCGGCCAGGTGCTGGGCCTCGTCCATGTAGTGGGTGGTGAGGAAAACCGTCTTGCCGAGTGCCTTCAGGCCCTCGATCATGTTCCAGGCCTCGCGGCGGGCGGTCGGGTCGAAGCCGGTGGTCGGCTCGTCGAGGAAGATCAGGTCGGGGTCGCCGACGATCCCGATCGCGACGTCGGCGCGGCGTTTCTGGCCGCCCGAGAGGGTGCCGACGCGGGCGTCGCGCTTGTCGCCGAGGCCGACCAGCTCGATCGTCTCCTCGACCGGTCGCGGCGACTCGTAGAAGCGAGCGAAGAGGGCGATCGCCTCGCGCACGGTCCAGAGCGGGTCCAGCTCGCACTCCTGGAGGACGAGGCCGACGCGGTTGCGCCAGGCGCGGGTCGGCGCGGCGGGGTCGACCCCGAGCACCGCGACCTCGCCGGCGCTGCGCTCGCGATAGCCCTCGAGGATCTCGATCGTCGTCGTCTTGCCGGCGCCGTTGGGGCCGAGGAAGCCGAAGACCTCGCCGGCGGTGACCTCGAAGTCGATGCCCCGCACCGCCTCGTGCTCGCCGTAGGCCTTGTGCAGCCCGCTGACGCTGATCGCTACCTCGTTCACTGCCTGCACGCTACCCAAGAGCGGTGAGCCGAAAACGCGCGACCCGGAAGAGATAGTTTGCTAAACTAATTACCAACGCTAATCAATGACACCGAAGACCGACACCTCCCTGACCGATTCCGCCGCGCGGCTGCGGATGGGGATCGTGCGCACCGCCCGGCGCCTGCGCCAGGAGGCGGCGGCGGAGGCGACGGGGCTGACCCCGACCTCGACTGCGGCGCTGGCGACGATCGAGCGCCACGGCCCGCTCACTCCGAGTGAGCTGGCGGCGCTGGAGCGGGTGCGGAGGCCGACCGTGACCCGCACCCTTGGCTGCCTCGAACGCGAGGGGCTGGTCGAGCGCACCCCCGATCCGGCCGACGGCCGCAGCGCCCTGGTCAGCGTCAACGCCGCCGGCCGCGAGCGGCTGCGGCGCCTGCGTGGCCGCAAGAACGCCTTTCTGGCGAAGCGGATGCGAGAGATGCCGGCAGCCGACGTCGCCGCGCTGGAGCGAGCCGCGGAGATCCTCGAGGGCATGCTGGAGAGTGACGACGCGCCGGCCCGGCGCGAGCGCTCGTGACTGCTGCCCTGCGCCGATCGTTCAACTCGCTCGAGGTTCCCAACTACCGGCGCTACTTCGCCGGCCAGCTGATCTCCCTTTCCGGCACCTGGATGCAGACGGTGGCGGCGATCTGGCTGATCCTGACCCTGACCGGCAGCGGCATCGCCGTCGGCCTGACCACGGCCCTGCAGTTCCTGCCGATGCTCCTGATCGGCGCCTGGGGCGGCCTGCTGGCCGACCGGATCCCGAAACGGCGGCTGCTGATGACGACGCAGGCGCTGATGGCGATACCGGCGATCGGCCTCTTCGCCGTCACCGCGACCGGAGTCGTCGAGCCCTGGATGGTCTTCCTCGCCGTCTTCGCGATGGGGACCGTCAACGCCGTCGACAACCCCGCCCGCCAGAGCTTCGTGATGGAGATGGTCGGCCCCGACCGGGTCGTCAACGCGGTCAGCCTCAACAGCGTGATCGTGCAGATGGCGCGGATCGTCGGGCCGGCCCTGGCCGGGCTGCTGATTGCCGGCTTCGGCGTCGTCCCCTGCTTTGCGCTCAACGCCCTCACCTTCGTCGCGATGATCGTCGCCCTCTGGGGGATGGACCCGCGCGGCCTCCACACCGAGCCGGTCGCCCCGCGTGAGCCGGGCGCGATCCGCGCCGGCCTGCGCTACGTCCTCCGCACCCCCGAGCTGGCGGTGCCGCTGGCGCTGATGGCGCTGGTCGGGACGCTCGGCTTCAACTTCCAGGTGGTGCTGCCGCTGCTGGCCAAATTCAGCTTCGACGGCGGTGCCTCCACCTACGCGGTGATGGTCTCGGCGATGGCGGTCGGCTCGATCGGCGGTGCCCTCGTCAACGGTGCCCACGGCCAGACCGGCCCGCGCCTGATCGCCGGCGGCGCGCTCGCCTTCGGGGTTCTCGGGCTGCTGGCGGCCTCGATGCCGACCCTGGCTCTGGAGATCCCGATGCTGGCCCTGCTCGGGGCCGCCGCCGTCACCTTTGCGGCGACGATCAACTCGACCCTGCAGCTGGCGGTGACGCCGAAGATGCGCGGCCGGGTGATGGCCCTCTACTCGGTCGTCTTCCTCGGCTCGACCCCGATCGGTGGCCCCCTGACCGGCTGGCTGGCGGAAACCTACGACCCCCGCGTGGCCCTGCTGCTGGCCGGCGTCACCGGCCTCTCGGCGGCCTGGGCCGCCCACATCTCCTTCGGGCGGCTGCGGGAGCGGGCGAGCCACGAGGCTCACCCGCTCCACAGCTCCGTTTCCTAGCCGGTGTAGCCGGCGGATTCGAGGTAGGACGCGGCCGCTTCCTTCGGCGTCTGCTTTTCGAGTTCGACCCGGGCGTCGAGCTCCTGCATGACCGGCAGCGTCAGGCCCTTCTGGACCTCGACGATCGTCTTTTCGTAGTCCGGGCCGGCCTTTTCCACCACCTTCGGCGTGGTCACGAAGATCACGTTGCCGGCCGGGAAGACGTGCTTGTCGTCTTCGAGGATCACGAACTTGTCCTTTTCCGCCGACAGCTGCGGATCGGTGGTGAAGAGGATCGAGAGATCGGCCTGGCCCTTTTCGAGGACGGTGTAACGGAGGCTGATGTCGACCGGGTGGAAGGACTTGAATTTCAACCCGTACAGTTTTTCCAGCCCGGCCAGGCAGTCGATCCGCTGGCGGCACTCAGGCGACCCGTACAGAGACAGCTTTTCCGAGACTCCTTCGAGATCGGAGACGTCCTTGAGGCCGTACTTTTCCGCCGTCTTCTTCAGGGTGCCGACCGCGTTTGCACTCGCGAACGGGGTCGGTTCGAAGGCGACGAGGCCTTCCTTTTCGAATTCTTCGTTGGCCTTTTCCCACGCTTCGTTGGCGTCGGAGGGCACTTCTTCGGGTTCGAGCCCGAAGAACGAGGTCAGGGCCGTGCTCGCGTACTCCGGGTAGCCCGAGATCGCACCCGACTGGACGGCTTTGTGGGCGACCGTTTCGGAGCCGAGGTTGAGGTCGCTCTTGACCTTGTACCCCGCCGCGCCCAGGGCCTGGGCGTAGATTTCCCCGAGGATTTCCTGTTCGGGGAAGTTCTTCGAGCCGATCTTGAGGCTCACCTTGCCGTTGGCGGGGTTGGAGACGATTGCGCCTTCCCCTTCGCTCGAGCTGCTGGAACTGCTGTCGCTGCTGCTGCCGCAGGCGCTGACGCCGATTGCCAGAGCGAGCGCGGCCAGCACCGCCAGCCCCATGCCCAGCCTCGTCTTGTTGAACCTCACTGTGGTTCCTCCTTGTGTGTTTTCGGACGGGTCACGCGGGCCTCAACCTAAGGCCTTTGGAAGTGAGCAGGCGCTGCAGCCCGGCGAGCGAGAACTCGAGCGCGAGGGCGAGCAGCGCGACCAGGATCGCACCGGCGAGGACGCCGTCGGGGCCGTAGACGTTTTCGCCGAGGATGAATTCGCCGAGCGTCGCCACCCCGGCCAGCGGCGCGATCGTCGCCGTCGCGACGATGTTGATCGTCGCCGTGCGGATCCCGGTGAAGATGCTCGGTATCGCCATCGGCGCCTCGACCTTGCGGACGATCTCGAACTCGGTCATGCCGATCCCGCGGGCGGCTTCGACGCTGGCGGGGTCGACCTGGCGGATGCCGACGAAGGTGTTGGTGAGGATCGGCGGGATGCCGAGGATCGCGAGGGCGACGGTGAGGTTCAGCAGCCCGACCCCGATCGCCGCGGCCATCAGCGCGATCAGCGCCAGCTCCGGGACCGCACGGCCGGCGTTGCCGACCCCGAGCGCGACCAGTTCTCCCGCGCCCCGGTGGCCAAAGTAGAGGCCTGCCGGCAACGCCAGCACGAGTGCCAGCGCCAGGGCCAGCACCGTCACCTCGAGCTGGGTCAGCGTCAGTTCGATCACCTGGTCGATGCCGCCGACGCCCTTGCCGCCGGTGACGTTCGACGCCTGGGGCGTGAAGATGAATTCGAACGCTCCGCCGAACGAGGCGAGCAGCGGCGCCGCGCTCACGATGCCCGCGCCCTGCGCCAGGGAGTCGCGAAGTACTGGATGGTCAGCAGGATGGCGTCGAAGAAGAAGGCCATCGCGATCACGATCCCGCCGGCGATGACGATCGTGGTCGGGAAGTGGAGGTTCCCTTCGGCCAGGATCTGGGTGCCGAGGCCGCCGGCGCCGGCGAACACCGCGAGGGTCGCGATCGCGATCGTGCTCACGGTCGCGATCCTGAGGCCGCCGATGATCTCCGGGGTGGCGAGGGGCAGCTCGACCCTCCAGAGGATCTGGCGGTTGGTCATGCCCATGCCGCGGGCGGAGTCCTTGGCCGACTCGGGGACGTTGTCGAGGCCGACGGTGACGTTGCGGTAGATGATCTGCAGCGTGTAGGCGCTGAGGGCGATGATCGCCGTCGTGCGACCGCGCCCGGTGATCGGCAGCAGCAGCAGGAAGAAGGCGATGCTGGGGATCGCGTAGAGGATGCCGGTCCCGGCCAGCAGCGGCGGCCGCAGCAACTTCCGCCGATGCGCGAGCAGGGCCAGGGCGAAGGCGACGGCGAAGCCGAGCACGACGGAGATGAGGACGAGTTCGAGCTGCTGCAGCGCCGGCGTCCCGTAGCGGTCGATGTTTTCCCGTGCCCAGTCCCAGCAGAACAGGTGGCTGGGCTTCGCCTGACAGGGGCGGTTGCCGGCGTTGCGTTCGTGGAAGAAGCCTTCGCCGACCTGGCCGACCGCGGCGAGCAGCGCCGGGCTAGCCATGGGGCCGCTCCACGGCGCCGTGCTCCTCGGTCTTCGCCTGCGGCGATTTGAGGAACTCGGAGATGATCTCGACCGAGAGCACGCCGTCGATCCGCCCGTCGGCGTCCGCCACCGCCGCGTACTGGGCCTCGCCCTGGAGCAGGTCGGCGAGGGCGTCGCGCATGATGTCGTCGCGGTCGAGCAGCGGGCCCAGCGGCGAGTCGGGTTTGGCCGGGACGGTGTCGGCGCGGAGGTCGCGCTCGGAGAGCCAGCCGAGCGGGCGGCGCTCGCCGTCGACCAGCAGTGGGTAGGGGACTTCGACGTCGGGCCCCGCCAGCTTCGCCCGCACCTCGGCGGTCGGCTGGCCGACGTAGGCCAGCGGCGCCTCCCAGAGGTCGATGTCGGCGACCCGCATCAGCGCCAGCCGCTTCAGTGCCCGGTCGGCGCCGACGAAGTCCTCGACGAACTCGGTCGCCGGCGCCATCAGGATCTCGGCCGGGGTTGCGTACTGCTCGACCCGACCGCCCTCCTGCATGATCGCGATCCGGTCGCCCATCTTGATCGCCTCGTCGATGTCGTGGGTGACGAAGAGGACGGTCTTGCGGACCTGCGCCTGCAGGCGCAGG
>DATBXZ010000120.1:0-4261 GCA_036513995.1 Solirubrobacterales bacterium
GGGGGCCGCCGGACGCGGCGCGGGCCGTTGTCCTCGGTCGACCGCCTTCGGGTCACGCACTGGAGTGCGCTCCCCTCGTCGGTCTCCCTGCGTCCTAGCCCCGCTTGGTCCGGCGGCCCCTGGTGGGGGCGGGCAGGAACCGCAATCCCTCCTGGTCCGGTCCGACTGGCGCTACTGACCCGCGGGGACGACGAGGATCGGGCGCTCCGACATGTGCAGGAGCTTGTTCGGCGTCGAGCCGAGGATCATCCCCTTCAGCGGCGGGTCGCCGAAGCTGCCGACGACGATCATCCGCGCGTCGCGCTGGTCGGCGACCTCGATCAGGGCCTCGGCGGCGCGCTTGGCGACCAGCTGCGCCTCGATCTCCACGCCCTTCTCCGCGGCCTGGCTCTTGGCCTTGGCCATCACTTTCTCGCCCAGCTCCTCGATCGCCTCCTCGTGTTCGGCGATCTCCCCGCCCCAGAGCCCGGGCGGCGCGTAGCCGAAGACGACGGTGACGTGATCGCCCAGCTCGGCGGCGACGCCGAGCGCCGAGGCCAGCGCCGCGTCGCCGCAGGCCGAGCCGTCGTATCCGACCACGATCTCGCCCATCACTCGCCCACTCCGGTCGGGCCGGGAGCCGGGGCTTCGCCCTCGAGGAAGCCGGCGGGCACGACCTCGGGCTTGCGCTGGAAGAAGGCTGGGACGGCGCGCCACTGGACGAACATCAGCAGCACCCCGAGGATCAGGAAGAAGACCGCGATCACCAGCGGCGGCCCGATCCCGAACCAGGAATTTCCCGATTCCGAGTTGGCCGGGTCGGAGAGTTCGATCGCGTTCTTGACCAGCAGGTAGAAGAGGATCGCGCCGCCCAGAGAGGGGCCGACGCCGATGAAGAAGAAGTTCTTGACGCTGCGCGTCAGCTCGCGCCGGTAGTAGACCGTGCAGGCGAAGCCGGTGATGCCGATGTAGAAGGCGATCATCAGCCCCAGTGCCGCCAGCGAGTCGAAGAGGATGTCTTCGCTGACCAGGGTCAAGCCGACGTACCAGACGATCGAGAGCCCCCCCATCAGGATCGTCGAGATGTGCGGTGTGAGGAAGCGCGGGTGGACCTTGCCGAGGCTCTTCGGCATCGCGTTGGCGCGGGCCATCGAGAGCGTCGTCCGCGCGGTCGGCAGGATCGTCGTCTGCGTCGAGGCCGCCGCGGAGGTGAGCACGGCGATGATCAGCAGCTTGTCCAGCGGCGAGCCGAAGACTTCGGTCCCGAGCGAGCTGAGCACGTCTTCCTGGTTGGCGACGAGGTTGTGGACGCCGGCGTAGGCCTGGGCGGCGAAGGCGACGACGATGTAGATGCCGAGCAGGATCAAGGTGCTGATCACGGTCGCTTTGCCCGGCGCCTCGCCGGGGTCCTCGGTCTCCTCGTTGACGGTGGCGGTCGTGTCCCAGCCCCAGTAGATGAAGACCGCCAGCAACATTCCAGCCGAGATCTCGCTCGGGCTGAGCGAGAAGGGATTGATCCAGGAGAGGCTGGGGTGAATCGAGGTGGCGGGGGCGCTGCCGGCGTAGACCTTGATCAGGGCGACGACCGAGAACAGGGCCAGGGTAAAGATCTCGGCTGCGAGCAGCCCCACCTGGGTCTTCGCCGAGAGCTCGATCCCGATCACCACGATCGCGGTCATGATCACGATCCAGATGACGCCGACCGCGGTCACGGCCGCGGTCGATTCGGCGAGGCTGGTCAAGCCGAACAGCTCGAAGCTGTAAAGGCCGGCGATCTGGGCCAGGTTGGCCATCACGATGATGTCGGCGACGACGATCACCCAACCGGCGATCCAGCCGAGCTGCGGGCCCATCGCCTTGGTCACCCAGGAGAAGCTGGTGCCGCAGTCCGGATCGGCTTTGTTCATGTAGTAGTAGCCGCCCGCGACCAGGAACATCGGGATGAAGCTGATCAGCAGGATCGCCGGCGATTGCAGGGCGACCGCGGCGGCGACGAAGCCGAGGGTGGCGGCGAGGCTGTAGCCCGGGGCGGTGGAGGCGACGCCGATGACGACGCTGGAGACGAACCCGATCGCGTTCTTCTTCAGGCCCTTGTCTTCGACGCCCGGATGGGAGGCGGGAGTCGAGCTAGAAGCGGGGATAGCTGAACTCTCCATCACCGCGACCGTAAGCCCCCGTGGACCAAGAAGCAAGTTGCAAATGTCCTAAAAGCACAGCGCCGACTTGTACCTTATGTACAAGTCGCTTGCCAGCACTTGACCCAATGACCACTTGCGTCTGTGTCATTCTGGGTCTAGCTTTATCCATATCGTCGTAGCACGAGAGGAGAGCGGCATGGCCACGTCGCAGGCCCCAGTCAGCACCGATCACCTTCAACAGCTTGCGCAACGACATCTCTGGATGCACTTCTCGCGGATGGGCGCCTACGGGCCCGGCCATGAGATCCCGATCATCACCCGCGCCGAGGGCTGTTACGTCTACGACGAGCACGGCAACCGCTACCTCGACGGCCTCTCCGGCCTCTTCTGCGTCAACGCCGGCCACGGCCGCGCCGAGTACGGCGAAGCGGCGGCGCGCCAGATCGAAGAGCTCGACTTCTACACGCTCTGGAGCTATGCCCACCCGCGCGCGATCGAGCTGGCGGCGCGGATCGCCGCGCTTGCCCCGGGCGACCTCAACCGCGTCTTCTTCACCTCCGGCGGCTCGGAGGCGGTCGAGTCGGCGTTGAAGCTCTCCCGCAACTTCCACCGCATGCACGGCAAAGGGCAGAAGCACAAGACGATCGCCCGCGAGGTCGCCTACCACGGCACCTCGCTGGGGGCCCTCTCTGCGACCGGGATCACCGAGCTGCGCAGCCAGTTCGAGCCCCTGGCCCCGGGCGGGTGCCACGTCCCCAACACCAACGTCTACCGCTGGCCCGAGGACCGCGACCCGCTCTGGGCCGCCGACGCGATTGAGGAGCGGATCGTCTTCGAGGGCCCCGAGACGGTCGCCGCGGTGATCCTCGAGCCGGTCCAGAACGCCGGCGGCTGCTTCGTCCCGCCCGACGGCTACTTCCAGCGGGTGCGCGAGATCTGCGACCAGTACGACGTGCTGATGATCTCCGACGAGGTGATCTGCGCCTGGGGTCGGCTCGGCCACTACTTCGGCTGCGAACGCTTCGGCTACACCCCGGACATCATCACCGTCGCCAAGGGGCTGACCTCGGCCTATGCGCCGATGGGCGGCGTGATCGCCTCCGACCGGGTCGCCGAGCCGTTCATGCAGGGCGACGCCTCCTTCGCCCACGGCTTCACCTTCGCCGGCCACCCGATCGCCGCGGCGATCGCGATGGCCAACCTCGACGTCTTCGAGCGCGAGGACCTTTGCGGCCACGTGCTCGCCAAAGAAGGCGAGTTCCGGCAGATGCTGGAGAGCCTGCGTGAGCTGCCGATCGTCGGCGACGTGCGCGGCGCCGGCTACTTCCACGCGGTCGAGCTGGTCAAAGACAAGGAGACCAAGGAGAGCTTCAACGACGAGGAGTCGGAGCGGTTGCTGCGTGGCTTCCTCTCCGGCGAGCTCTACAAGCGCGGGCTGATCTGCCGCGCCGACGACCGCGGCGACCCGGTCGTGCAGCTGGCGCCGCCGTTGATCGCCGACAGCGAGCAGTTCGAGGAGATCCACGATGTGCTCAGCACCGTGCTGGCCGAGGCCTGGGAGCAGGTAGTCGGGTAGGAGCCGGATTGCTCACTGTCCAGAGCTTGCTCGACGAACTCGACCTCGACCTTGCGGCCGGTGCCGAGGCGGTTGCCGCCCCGGTCCGCTGGGTCCACATCTCCGAGCTGGAGGACCCGACTCCCTGGCTCTCCGGGGGCGAGCTGATGCTGACCACCGGCATCCCCCTCGACAGCGCCGCCAAGCAGCGCTCCTTCGTCCGCCTGCTGGCCGACAGCAACCTCGCCGGGCTCGGCTTCGGCACCGGCTTCAGCCACCGCAAACTGCCGAAAGCGCTGGTCGAGGAGGCCGAGAAGCGCAGCTTCCCGCTCTTCGAGGTGCCCTACTCGACGCCGTTCATCGCGATCACCGAGAAGGCCTTCGCCCGCCTCGTCAACGAGCAGTACGAGGTGCTGCAGCGGGGCATCGCCGTGCAGCGGCGGCTCGAGCGGCTGGTCCTTGAGGAGCGCGGCCTGGAGGAAATCGCGGCGACGATCGCCTCCGCGGTCGGTGGCACCGTCGCCGTCCTCGACGGCCGCGGCGATCGTCTCGCCGGCCGCGGCTTCCGCCGCCAGCTCTCCGCCGATGC
>DATBXZ010000121.1:0-2098 GCA_036513995.1 Solirubrobacterales bacterium
CGCCGCCGATCTCGTCCGCGACAAGGCCAGCGGTGTCCCGGTCGCGATCGTCCGCGGCCTCGACCGCCACGTCGGTGCGGAGGACGGCCCCGGCGCCGCGGCCCTGCGCCGCCCGCGGGCTGAGGACCTCTTCCGCTAGTCCCGCTTGAGGGCGTGCTTGATCTTGTCCGTGACCTTCTCGACGCCCTCCTTGGCCTTGCCGCCTGCCTGGTCGACCTTGCCCTCCCGCTTCAAGTCGTCGTCGCCCGTGAGGCTGCCGGCGGCCTCCTTGATGCGCCCCTTGGCGTCGTCCTTGTTCTCGATCTCGTCGCTCATCGCGTTCCTCTCGGTTCTCGGTCTCTGTCGAGTACCGGCTACCCGGATCGGAACGGCTGAAGCAGGACCGGCCTAAAGCGCCGCCGGCTCGTAGCTCTCGACGATCTCGTAGAGGGTGGTGCGCTGGGCGGGGTCGCGGCCGGCGGCGCGGGCGGCGCCGATCAGCTGCTCGGGCTCGAGGCGGACGCCGTGCTGGGAGCCGGCCATGCGGGAGATGTTCTCCTCCATCAGGGTGCCGCCGAGGTCGTTGACGCCCCAGCGCAGCGACTCGGTCGCCCCCTCCAGGCCCATCTTCACCCAGCTCGCCTGCAGGTTGGGGATCGTCCGCCCCAGCGCCAGGCGGAAGGCGGCGGTGTGCTTGAGGTTGTCGGCCATCGAGATCTCCTCGATCCCGTGGGTGCGCCCGAGCATCGTGTTGAAGGGGATGAAGCTGAGCGGGACGAACTCGGTGATGCCGCCGGTCCGTTCCTGCAGGGCGCGGATGACGCGCATGTGGCGGGCCAGCTCGCGCGGCTCCTCGATGTGGCCGAACATCACCGTCGAGGTCGAGCGCAGGCCGGCGCGATGGGAGGCTTCGACGATCTCGACCCAGCGCTCGGCGGGAAGCTTGTTCGGCGAGATCCGCTGCCGCACGCCGTCGTCGAGCACCTCCGCCGCGGTCCCGGGGGTCGAGCCGAGGCCGCACTCGAGCAGGTATTCGAAGACCTCCCCGGGCCGCTTGCCGGAGCGCTCGCACATGTAGTGGACCTCCATCGGCGAGTAGGCATGCAGGTGCAGCTGCGGGGCGACGTCCTTCGCCAGGCGCAGCCACTTGCCGTACTCCTCCAGGGTCAGGTCGGGATGGATCCCGCCCTGCATGCAGAGCTCGGTGGCGCCGAACTCGACCGCCTCCTCGATCCGCGCCGCGAAGTCCCGCTCGGAGACCTCGTAGGCGTCGGGCGAGCGCTTCCCCTGCCCGAACCCGCAGAAGGCGCAACCGACCACGCAGATGTTGGTGAAGTTGATGTTGCGGTTGACCACGAACGTCGCCCGGTCGCCGTGCAGCTCTGCCCGCAGCTCGTCGGCCGCAGTCCGCATCTCCTCGACGACCTCCGGCCGGTTCTCCGAGAACAGCGCCGTCAGCTCGTCCTCGCTCAGCTCGAGGCCGTCCCGCCCTTTGGCGATCGCCGCCTCCGCCAGCCCCGGCGCCAGCGCCTCTTCGCTCCGGCGCCCCGACCCGCGCCGCGGGATGAAGCTCCAATACTTCAGCTTCACCACGTCGAGGACGCCCTGCTCCATCCACTCCGGATCCATGTACTGGGGGTAGACGCAGAGCCGCTCGGTCAGCGCAAAGCCCCTTGGCGCCAGCTCCTTGCGCACCTGGTGCGGGCTGGGAAACGGCTCCTCGGGAGAGATGTGGTCTCCATTCGCCGACAGCCCTCCAAGATCGGTCGCCCCCGCTTCGACCAACTGCGGCCACCAGTCGGAGAGATTCGGCGGGATCTGCACCCCCACGTCCGGCATCAACCGCTTGCTCTCCTGGATCAACCGCTCGATCTCCTGGATCCCCACCGGACTCGCCCACCCCGGCATCGGCATATCGCCGTCAGCTGACCCGGCGTCGCTGGCCCAGCTGGCCGCCCTGCACGAGGAGCATGGTCATCTGCAGGAGGTGATTCTCCAGAACTTCGTCCCCCATCAGAGCTACTACGGGCGCGAACCGCCCGACATCGCCGACGCCGCCGCCCAGGAGTACTGGCGGACTGGCGTCGGACACGGACCGCAGCTCGACGCCCCGAAGTGG
>DATBXZ010000122.1:0-12124 GCA_036513995.1 Solirubrobacterales bacterium
GCGCCGCCGCCGGCCGTGGCCGCGCCGCCGGCCCAGATCGGGCGCCCCGCGACCCTTCCGCCCCTACGCGACGCTCGCGATCATCCTCGGCTCCGCCGTACTGCTGCTGATCCAAAAGGCCAGCGGCGACCCGCTCTCCACCTTCGGCGGCCTGCTGATCCCACTCGAAGACCAGTGGTGGCGACTCTTCACCGCCCCCTTCGCCTATGTCGACGTCGGCTACCTGTTCGTCGTCGCGATCGGCCTGGCCATCTTCGCCACCGGAGTCGAGCGCCGGCTCGGCAGCGTCCCGACCGCGCTGCTGCTGGTCGCCTGCGGTGCTCTGGGAATGCTCGCCGCCAGCGGCGTCGCCAACGCGCAGGACCATTTCACCGTGATCTCCGGCGGCAACGGCATGGCGCTGGGAGCGGTCGCGGCCTGGTTCGCGATCCGCCGTGCCGAGGCCCACGACACGATCGACCAGGAGTACGACACGATCGGCGTCGTCGTCGCCGCGGCGGTGCTGATCGCCCTGCCGTTGTTCGCGTCGACCGCGGACCTCGTCGCCGGCCTGGTCGGCGGCGTCGTCGGCGGGCTCGCCGGGTTGATCGCCACGGCCGTGCACCCCGCCGAGTAACCGAGACGATCGACCATCTAGGCTGAGCCGGTGCCAGACGAGAGCGAGCTGGGGGCCGCGATCGAGCGGCTGCTAGATCCGGAGCGGTTCACCGCGGCCGAGCGCGTCGTCGCCCAGGCGGCGCCGCAGCTGCAGAAGGTCCTGGCCAGCGCGATGGCCGCGGGTGGCTGGTTCGGCGAGCCACACGAGGCCGAGGCCTTGCGGGCCGCGACCGTCCCCGACCCCGACGAACGAATCGCCGCCGTCCGCGCCCTGCTTGCAGAGGAGGCGCGGATGGGGATGATGGTTGGAGTTGCCGTCGGCTGGGCACTGAAGGAAGAGATGACCGGCCCCGGCGACGGGGATGACGAACCGAAGGGAGAGCGCTGACGATGGAGATCAAATTTCACGGCCAGTCCTGCTTCGAGTTGAGCGAGGGCGAGGCGACGCTGTTGATCGACCCGTTCCTCAAGCCCAACAATCCGGTCGCGGTGGCCACGGCGGCGGAAGTCGAGCCGACCCACATCGCGCTCAGCCACGGCCACGCCGACCACATGGCCGACGCGGTCCCGGTCGCCAAGCGCACCGGCGCCCACTGCGTGGCGATCGTCGAGCTGGCCGATTGGCTCGGCTCCCAGGGCATCGAGCAGGTCAGCGATCCCAACCTCGGTGGCACGGTCGAGTTCGACTGGGGCTCGATCAAGCTGGTCCCCGCCTGGCACACCAACACGCTCCCCGGCTCCGAAGAGGCGCCGTTCAGCGCCGAGCACGGGATCCCGATCGGCACCGCCGCCGGGCTCGTGATCGAGATCGGCGGCAAGACCGTCTACCACGCCGGCGACACCTGCCTCTTCGGCGACATGAAGCTGATCGCCGAACGGAACCCGGTCGACGTCGCCCTGCTGCCGATCGGCGGCCACTACACGATGGACCGCCACGACGCCGTCGTCGCGGCAGGGCTCGTCGGCGCCGGGACGGTGATCCCGATGCACTACGACACCTTCCCCCCGATCGAGACCGACGCCGAGGCCTTCAAGTCCGACGTCGAGGCACGGACCTCCTCCCAGGTGGTGCTGCTGAAGCCGGGCGAGTCGCATGCCGCCTGAGCAGACCGGGACCCAGTCCAGGACCGAGCGAGCCGACTATCAGGAGACCGCCGACCCGGCCCTGATGAAGGCCGCCGACCGCACCGCCGACGTCAAGCTGCTCACGTATGGGGAGCTGTACCTGCTCTGGGAGCGCCAGCAGTGGCAGACCCAGGAGCTCGACTTCAGTCGCGACCGCGAGGACTGGCACGAGCGGATCAGCGCCGAGGAGCGCTTCCAGCGCATGTACGGGCTCTCCTCGTTCTTCATCGGCGAGCAGAAGGTCGCCGAGGAGCTGGGGCCGATCATGCGCGCCGCCCAGACCGAGGACCAGAAAATCTTCCTCTGCACGCAGATCGCCGACGAGGCCCGGCACGTGCGCTTCTTCGAGCGCTTCTACCGCGAGGTCGGCGTGCTCGAGGCGGACGGCCTCAGCGAGATGCTGACCGAGACCTCCGCGCACCTCAACGACAACTTCGGCCGCCTCTTCGACGAGATGCTGAAGCAGCGGACCGACCGCCTCTCGGCCGAGCCGGAGGACACCGAGGCACTGGTCGAGGCGGTGACGCTCTACCACATGGTCATCGAGGGGATGTTGGCCCTGACGGGGCAGCACTTCATCATGGACTTCAACGAACGCGAAGGGACGCTGCCGGGCTTCGTCGAAGGCTTCGGCAAGGTTGCCCGCGACGAGCACCGTCACGTCGCCTTCGGCTCCGTCTTCTTGCGCGAGAAGGCCCGTGAGGACGATCGCTACAAGCGGGCGATCCAGCGCACGCTGGAGGAATCGCTGCCGGTCGCCGACGGGGTGCTCTCGCCACCCTGGGCCGAAGCGGAGGACTTCGAGCTGTTCGGCTACTCGCTCGAGGAAACTCGCCAGTTCGCCGGCACCTGCCTGATGCGGCGCCTCAAAGTGATCGGACTCGGCTAGCGCCGCGCCCTGCCGGCGCCTGGGCTAGACGGCCGCTTCTTCGGGCGAGGGCGCTTCGCTCTCGCTACTGGAGCTGGCCGGCGGCGATTCGGCCGGCGGCGCGGGTGCCGGGGCCGTTTCCTCCGCCGCGGGCGGAGTAGGCGTGGGGGGCGGAGGAGTTGGAGGCGAGCCGACGGTGACGACGACGGTGCCGCCGCCGCTGGGGGCTCCTGCCGGGACACCGGCCTGTGGGGTCGTCGCGCCGGTGACCGCTTCGGCCGCCGGATTGCCGCTGCTGATCGTCTCTTCGCCGCTGGTGGATTGCCCGGCGGCTTCCTCTTCGGTCGCGACCGAGGGAGCGGGCTCGACGGGGGTGGGTTCGGGTGCCGGCTCGACCGCCGGGGCCGCCGGAGGCGCGGCTTCCTGGGGTGTGCTGGCGACGATCTTCGATTCGCTCACCTGTGCCGGAGCCACCGCGGGGCCCGTCGGTTGATCGGCCTGATGATGGGCGATCTTGGCAGCGGGCGGATCGACCGGCGTGCCGGCATTCTGCGACGCCTCGATCCCGGCACCGGCGGTGAGCACCGCGGCGGTGACGACGCCGGCCACGGCCTTGGTGCCGATCGCGCCGCCGATCGCGCCGATGCCGCCAGCGGCGCCGCTGCCGCTGATCGCGGCCCCGACGCTGCCGACCGCCCCTGCTCCGGCCGCGCCACCAGCCGCCGCGCCGGCACTGGCGGCTCCGGCCGACCCGGCGCCGCCGGCGGAGCCGAGCCCGAGCTTGGAGGCGATGAAGCTCTTCAACGCGAACAGGCCGCCAACCGGGAACAGGGCCGCCAGGGCCTTCTCGTTGGAGCGGACCTGGGAGCGGAAGTCGGAGCACTCGTCGCACTCGCGGACGTGACGGCGAACCGGGCTGGAGACCTTGCGCAGGCCCTCGGCCGCTTCGGAGAGCTCGACCCGGACCTCGCCGCAGGTCAGCAGGCGCGCCTGGCTGGCCTCGGCCAGCGAGATCCGCGCCCGCACCAGCAGCGACTTGACCGAGGGCACCGTGGTGTCCATGGCGGCGGCGATCTCCTCGTAGGAAAGGGCGTCCATCTCGCGCAGCAGCAGCGCCGAGCGCTGGGTCTCGGGAAGTTTCTTGACGTCGACGAGGAGCTGGCGGAACTCCTCGCGGTTGTGGACCTTCTCGGCCGTCGAGGAGGCTTCGACGGCGGGAACCATGTCCATCGATTCCTGCGCGTCGGCGGTCGGTTTGCGCAGGTGGTTGAGGCAGCGGTTGCGGGCGATCCGATAGAGCCAGGGGCGCAGGTTGATCTCGCGCTCGTCGCGCAGCATCGCTTTGTAGGCGTTGACGAAGACCTCCTGCAGCACGTCCTCGGCATCCTCGGTGGAGCCGAGCATCTGCCGGCAGAAGCCGAGCAGACGGCCCTGGTAGCGGTCGACGATCGTCTCGAAGGCGCCGGGGTTGCCGTTACGCGTCATCGCGATCAGCTTTGCGTCCCCCTGGAGCTTGAGCAGGGGGGAGCGGCGGGCCAACAACCCGCGGCGACTGGCGTGCGTGAGTGCTGATGCCTCCAAGCTCTCCTCCAGGGAAGGCGTTGTTTCCTATGCCTAGAGACACCGTAACAGCGGTGGAGTTGCGCGCGGCGGATATTTATCACGGCTTTACGGGGCTGCAGGCGGGATACCATCGCCGTGCCCGGGTGGCGAAACTGGCAAAAGCGGCGCCCTTAAAAGGCGCTGCCCCGTAAGGGGCTTGCGGGTTCGAGTCCCGCCCCGGGCACTCCTTATAGGCTCAATCCATGGAGGCGCATGGGGGGCGGATCGTTGCCGGGGTTCTGAAGTCGAGGGGCGTCAGCCACCTCTTCACGTTGTCCGGGGGGCACCTGTTCTCCATCTACGACGGCTGTAAAGAGGAGGGAATCGGGATCGTCGACGTGCGCCACGAGCAGACCGCGGTCTTCGCCGCCGAGGGGATGGCGAAGGCGACACGGGGGCTGGGCGTGGCCGCGCTCACCGCTGGGCCCGGGGTGACCAACGGGATCAGTGCGATCGCCGGAGCACAGGCGAACAACTCGCCGATCGGCGTGCTCGGCGGACGGGCGCCGGAGATGCGCTGGGGCTCGGGCTCGCTGCAGGAGATCGATCACCTCCCTTTCGTCGCGCCATTGGTCAAGTCGGCGCAGACCGTCAAGGAGCCGGGCCGGATCGCGGCAATGACCGCGGCGGCACTGGACCTGGCGGCGCGGGCCCCGAGCGGGCCGACCTTCCTCGACTACCCGCTTGACGTCGTCTTCACCGAGGCCGAGGCCGAGGTCCCCGAGCTGCCGGCGGCGGTCGCCGCGGAGCCGGCGGCCGGGGTCGAGGAGGCCGCGGCGCTGCTGGCCGCGGCGGAGCGGCCGGCGATCATGGGCGGCACCGGCCTTTACTGGGGACACGGCGAGGGGGAACTGCGGGCGCTGGCCGAGGCGCTGGGCATCCCCGTCTTCCTCAACGGCCTCGGCCGCGGCTGCCTGCCGGCGGACCACGAGCTGGCTTTCAGCCGCGCCCGCGGCACGGCGCTGAAGGGAGCGGACGTGGCGCTGGTGGTCGGGGTGCCGATGGATTTCCGCCTCGGCTTCGGCGGCAGCTTCGGCGAGGAGACCAAGATCGTCCGGTTGGACGTTGCGGACAACGCGCTGAGCGCCAATCGCATGCCCGACGTCGACCTGGTCGGCGATGTGCGGGCGAGCCTGGCGGCGCTCCGCGAGGCGGTGGCCGCGGGCGAGGCCCGCAGTGGGCGCTGGCTGGAGCAGCTGCGCGCGGTCGAGGCGGAGAAGCGGGCAGCGGAGCAGGAGGAGCTGAACGACTCGCGTTCGCCGCTGCACCCGGTCCGCATATACAAGGAGCTGGCCGAGGTGCTCGATCGCGACGCGATCGTCGTCGGCGACGGCGGCGACTTCGTCTCCTACGCCGGGCGCTTCATCGACACCTACGAGCCAGGCTGCTGGATGGACCCGGGGCCGTTCGGCTGCCTCGGCGCCGGGCCCGGCCAGGCGATCGGCGCCAAGGTCGCCCACCCAGATCGCCAGGTCTGCTTGCTGCTCGGCGACGGCGCCTTCGGCTTTGCCGGGATGGAGTTCGACACGATGGCTCGGCACGGCCTCGGAGTGGTCGGCGTCATGGGCAACAACGGGATCTGGGCGCTCGAGCACCATCCGATGAAGTTCCTCTACGGCTACTCGGTCGCGGCAGAGCTGCGGCCGGAGACTCGCTACGACCAGTTGGTCGAGTCGCTTGGCTGCGACGGCGTTCTCGTGCGCGATCCCGGCGAGCTGCGGCCGGCTCTCGAGCGTGCCTTCGAGTCGGGCCGACCGACCCTGGTCAACGTCCTTACCGACCCCGAGGTTGTCTATCCGCGCAAGTCGAATCTGGCTTGAACGCGGATCGGCCGCCATCTCTGACGACCGATCCGGCTTGGTCCCTCAGGACGGGCAGGGGTACGTCTTCAGGGACCATGTATTCGATGGGCTCAGACGGCGGGAGGCGCCATGATGCGGCAATCGCCTAAGCCCTGTGCCGGTTCGGACTGTGGTTGATCCACAGCTCTTCTCCGGTGAGGGCGATTATGTGCTCGGACTATCCGCTCCGTCTAGTCGCTTATTTGATGACTACCGGGAATTAGGTAGTTAAGGTCTACGACTTTTTGGGCTTAGGGCCAAGGCCTAACCCAACTGTCCTGCGCGCTGGTACGCGGCTGTCCAGCTGGTACCGCGAAGTGCTTCGAGCTAGATATCTCGGTGCTCGATGAGATTCGAGCTTGCGGAAATCGCCGTCCCGTAGAGGATGTCGTGCTCGGAGACCTCGATCTGGTCGAGGCCGAATGCGCGCATCGTCTCGATCAGGATCACGATGCCGGCAACGACGGTGGGGGCCCGGTCGGGGTGCAGGCCCGGGATCTCGACCCGCCGCGAGAGCGGGGCGGAGGCGAGCTGGGAGAGCATCCGCTGGATCGAGGGCAAGGAGAGCACGTAGCCGTGGACCCGCGCCGGGTCGTAGGGCTCCAGGCCCATCTCGACAGCGGCCAGTGAGGTCGGGGTGCCGGCGACGGCGATCCCGGCCTTGGCTTCGACGCCGCCGGCTACGGCGGCCTCGATCAGGCCGCGCACGTCGTTGGCGAGGGCTTCCAGCTCGGTCACCGTCGGCGGGTCAGAGGCGATGTGGCGCTCGCTGTGGCGGACGACACCGGCCTGGAGAGAGGTGTGGAAGGAGATCTCGGTGCCGGTGCCGACGATCAGCTCGGTCGAGCCGCCGCCGATGTCGACGACCAGCGTCGGCTCGGTCGGCGTCCGCTCGGAAGTGGCGCCAAGGTAGGTGAGGCGGGCCTCCTCCTCGCCGTCGAGGACTCGGGCCGAGAGCGCGAAGCGCTCGCGCAGCTCGGCGACGAAGGCACCGCCGTTCTCGGCGTCGCGGACGGCGCTGGTCGCGATCGCGTCGACGGCTTCGGCTCCCAACTCGCCAACGGTGGCGACGTACTCGCCGACCGCCTCGCAGGCGTCCTCGATCGCCTCGGCAGAGAGTCGCCCGGAGAGATCGACCCCGCGACCCAGCCGCGTTACCTGGCTGCGCCGCTCGATTGGCGACACCCTGCCTCCGGCGACGTCGGCGACCAGCAGCCGCGCCGAGTTTGTGCCGACGTCGATCACCGCGACTCTGTGGGAGCCCTCTGGCATGGGCGGAGACTCTAGAGCGAGTCCGAGTCGGGAAGTCGCTTGCGCATACGCCTCACCTAAGCCCCCAGCCGTGGCGCCATTGCTACCATCGGCATCCGCCGCGGGGTGGAGCAGCCAGGTAGCTCGTCGGGCTCATAACCCGAAGGTCGCAGGTTCGAATCCTGCCCCCGCTATCGAGAAAGGGCCTGGTAACGGGCCCTTTTTCTTTGGAGTTGACCAGGTACTCGGAAGCACTTGGCCCGGCTACGGCCCGTCATAGCCCGCAGACCTGAGCAGGCGCAGGGTGCGCGGCCATGGCAGCCGTAGCCACCACCTAAGCGCCCGATTTGCCGGAATGGGCCTACCCCTGGGACAGCACCGCACGACACGCCTACGTGTGGCAGGTATGGCCGTGCATGTGGCCGGTAGGGCGGCGCTGCCCCAGTTGGGCTGCCGCCCGACTGGCATGGCAAAATCAAGGGCCGTGACAGCAGCAGAGATAGTCAAGGCCCACGTGGCCGCCAATGAGGCTCGCCGGCAGCGAGCCCTGGTCGATTCCATTTACACGCCTGAACTGAAAGAAGCAACCGCCAAGTTCTCCAAGTCGATTGCGCTCGACTTCAAGGTCAGCGAGCAATGGAAGAAGCACCTGGCGGAGACGGTGGCCAGCCAGGTCAAGTTCGATTTCCCCAAGTACCAGCTCCCACCCTCGATCGCCGAGCAAATCGGAAAGCAGCTACGGGAGCAGAATGCGGCCATCGCCAAGATCATTAAGATCCACGGCGAACTTCCCGCCGATGCCTTCAAGTTCCAGATGCCAGAAGGTTGGGAAGAGGCTGTGGCCGCACATCGCGAACAGCTTGAAGCTGAAGGTGTTCTAGGCGAAGAGGAGAGCCTTGCTGGTCAACTGCGGCGGCTCGCAGAAGAACGACAGGACATCGTCAATTGCATCGCCCGGTGCGCTGCGATCTTCGAGGCGTGCAGGTACTTGGGCGTCCCTGTCCCGCCCGTGCTGTGCGCGCTCGTTCTGATCGCTTTCGTGCTTGGCGATGTCGCCAGCGAAAAGCTGAACGAACGCGACGAAAACCTCGAATAGACCTCGATGGTCCCAACGGCCTCGCTACAGGACGTAGCCCTGATCGCTGGACCGGGGTTCTCGGCTGTCGCCGCTGGCGCAGCTTGGGCAGCGGTGGCGCAGAACAACCGCGTCAACAAGAGATCTAGCCAACCGTCCCTGCGTATCCAATTGATCTCCGACCCGCAAACGGGTTTCTACGGCGCCGTCATCGTCAACGGCGGCGATGGTGTTGCGAGCGGCGTTGGCTTCGCCATCGCAGACCGAGAAACCGTTATCGCTGGCCACATCGGCCACGGCTTTATGGCGCCTGGGCAGGCCGTGCGGGTATTGGCTAGCCGCCCCGCCATTCAGAGAGATGATGAGGATCGTCCCGTCGCCAGAGGAATAGCCATCTGCCGGGACCGCTTCGGCATCCCCCAAGACTGGACGTCTGCGGAAGAGCACTACGAGCGATACAGCAGGAAGTTGACTGATGGCTTCCGGAAGCGGCCCGTCTACACCGAGTACATCGAGCTTCTTTGCAAGCGGTTCCCGGAGTGGACCCCCAAGGACGACCTGACCCAGATATCCATTGCAAATCAGCAACGGGTACCGGCCTGAGGGTTGGCAGGTCAGTCCAGGCGGTTCAGCAACTCGCCAGACTCGACGCCAAGGCCGTCTGCCAGGCGCAGGACCGTCGTCAGCTTCGGCTCGCGTCCGCCGCGCTCAAGGCGACCGATGCTCGTTGGGTGAATGTCTGCCTCGCGGGCGAGCGTGTCCTGCGAGATGCCTTCGCGCTTGCGTAGCTCGCGCATCCGGTCGCCAAATGCACGGCTTGCGCGCTCGGGATCGTCGTAGAGCTTGGATGCCATCGCAAGGAGCGTGGCGGCTCCCAGCCAATCGGACCAGAGCATAGCGGCCGGGAGCGCGCCGATAGGGAGCGCAGCGGCCGGTAAAGTTTACCGCGCAGGACTATCTAATTGATCCGGGTGATCTTGAGGGAGGCAGCCGCGTGGAGGACGAGAAGAAGTCAAATTCAAGGAGCGGGCGCGGGAGCACCCGATGAGGGCAGAGATCCTGTTGCTCCTAGAAAGCCAGGGCGGACAGGGTGGCTTGTCGGCGACGGCGGTCTGCCATGAGGTAGATGCGCCGAACCTTTCAACCGCTACCTACCATTTTCGGGTTCTCTGTCAGGCCGAGCTTGTCAAGGCAGACGGCGACGCCGCGGTGCCGGTCTACTCGCTGGCGTAGGGCTAGCGGCAGTCCAAGCGGCCAGACACCCCTGTGCACTGGCCCCAAGGCCCCTTGTGAGTGTTCGCGGACTCACGTTGAAGATTTTTAATTTGACTTCAAGATTAAAATCTGCAAAAATATTATCTTGAAAGTTGGACAACTTATGGAAGGAGGTAAAAAAATGGGTCAATTCAACAATGTGGATGAGATTGGAGGCGCCGTCGATGACGCACCGGACGGAGTCGTTTTGTGCGAAGCCATCGATCTCAGGGATGCGGCTGGCGAGTCTCGCCTCAAGGCCCTCGCGCGGGTCCGGGTTGGCGAAGCTCTGGCATCGCGAGGACTTGTCGCGCTGCCCGAGGTGCCTGAGAATCAGGAGCAGCCCGTCTACGTGACGCGGCAGTCATCAGAGGCGGACCTTTTGTTCAAGGCATTTACTAGGCCGGGTCAGGAAGCGCTACAGGTGGTTCGAGGGGCCATTGGCGGCACGGGCGAGGTAGCTAACCAGCAAGATGCCGTGAAGCAAGTTGCCGAGTTGTTGGGTGAAGCAAGCGCGGAGCTCGAAAAGATGTTGGGCAAATCCGAAGTAGCCGAGCAGTAGGAGGGCGGGTCGCCGTCTCCTTGGAGGAGGGCGGCGACCCGCTTGCTCGTTTCAGCGACCGATCCGTGGAATGTTCTCCTCACCCTGATGGCCGCTGCCCTCGTAGGCAGCATCGAGTGAAGCGCCCAGCGCGTCGTGGACGCTCGGGAGTAGATGCCCGTAGACGTTGAAGGTCGTCTGAATGTCCTTGTGGCCCAGGTGGTCTTGGATCGCCTTGGGGTGCGCGCCCTCGCCGCGCCTGCGGGGCCGTGAAGTCTCCGGCCATCAGTCCAGCCACGATCGCCATCAGGCCCGAAAGGCCGGTTAGAAAGAGGCCCAGGCCCACCGTGCCTTGGATCGGGGCTTCCCCGCCGATTCCATTCTCGGCGACGATCAGCCTCGAGCCGGTCGCTTGGTAGACGACTAACCCGATCATCGCCAGACCTACGGCACAAATCAGCCAGGACGCGCGCTTGCCGCGGTAGACGCGGTATGCGGCCAGGATCAGAAGGGCCGCGCAACCGAGAACCACCAAGCCGCTCCAGTGTTCGATCAGCCGGTTGTCCCTGATGTGGAGCGTCGGATTATCGAGGTCGGCATGAAGAGCGAGAGGACGCTCAAGCCGGCGGTGAGCAGGCAAATCACAATCGCGGCATTGCGACGGGCGGGGTCGACTGCTCCTTCGTTCATGAGCGAAGGCTAGCCTGCACTCACGCCGCTACGCTCGCATCGTGACGCCGGAGGAGCTCGCCAACCTCGCGCATCTGCGCCGCGCTCGCGATCTGATCGATCGCGAGTACGCGCGCCCGCTCGACGTCGCCGTGCTCGCCCGCGCCGCGTTGATGTCGACCGCACACTTCTCGCGACAGTTCCGCGCGACGTACGGGGAGACGCCCTACGCGTACCTGATGACGCGGAGAATCGAGCGGGCGAAGGCGCTCCTGCGCCGTGGCGACCTCTCGGTCACCGAGGTCTGCATGGCGGTCGGGTGTACGTCGCTCGGCTCGTTCAGCGCCCGCTTCACCCGGCTGGTGGGCGAGACGCCGACGGCCTACCGGGCCCGTGACCACGGCGCGCTCGCGAGCGTGCCGGGCTGCATCGCCAAGGACATCACCCGCCCGAGCCGCGAGTCGAGCAGGATCGGAGAAACGCCCGTGGCCCTGGCTCCCTAGCCTTGCGGGCATGAACCTCACTCTCTCCCAATGCTTCGTCCTCATCCATGACCCCGACCTCGCACTTGCCTTCTACCGCGACACGCTCGGCCTCGAGCTGCGCAACGACGTCGCCAAAGGAGATTTCCGCTGGCTCACCGTCGGCGCCGCCTCCCAGCCTGGCGTGGCGATCGTCCTCACCAACTACCTGAACGGCAGCCCCGCCGACAACGACGCACTCGCCGCCCTCATCGCCAAGGGTGCCCTCAACGGCGTCCACTTCCATACCGACGACCTCGACGCCACCTTCGAGAAGCTGAGCGCCTCGGACGCCGAGATCGTGCAGGAGCCGACCGACCAGCCGTGGGGCACGCGGGACTGTGCCGTGCGCGATCCGTCCGGAAACATGGTGCGCATCGACCAGCCGCCCGCCGCCTTGGGATGAGCAAGGCGAAGAGGGCGAGCAAGCGGTCGCCTGCGTCGCAGGCTGCCGACAGCCACGATCTGATCCGCGTGCAGGGCGCGCGCGTGAACAACCTCGAGGACGTCAGCGTCGAGATCCCGAAGCGCCGGCTGACGGTGTTCACCGGCGTCTCCGGCTCGGGCAAGAGCTCGCTCGTGTTCGACACGATCGCCGCGGAGTCGCAGCGTCTGATCAACGAGACGTACAGCACCTTCGTGCAGGGCTTCATGCCCACGCTGGCGCGGCCCGAGGTCGACGTGCTCGACGGGCTGACCACCGCGATCATCGTCGATCAGCAGCGGATGGGCGGCGATCCGCGATCCACGGTCGGCACCGCCACAGACGCCAACGCGATG
>DATBXZ010000123.1:0-8133 GCA_036513995.1 Solirubrobacterales bacterium
CAGGTAAATGGCGACGCCGCCGAAGAGGGCGAAGGCCGGCACGGCGTGGAGGTGTTCGCCGTTGTGGGCGATCGTCACCTTGAGGCCGAAGGCGACGAGGACGATCCCGGCCACCATCAGCAGGTGGATGTAGGAGTAGGAGTCGCGGGCGAGGTCGTTCTGGGTGCGGCCGGCCTCGGCTTCGCCCAGGCGTTTGGCCGAGATCAGGGCGACCACGTCGAAGTAGATCCACCACTGCGCCGCCGCCAGCGCCACGCCGAGCACGGCGACCGTGCCGATCCCCAGGTCGAGCTGGCCCGCGGCGCCGACGCCGATCGCGACGATCGACTCGCCGAGGGCGATGATGATGATCAGGCCGTGGCGCTCGGCGAAGTGCCCGGGGACCAGTCTCCACCCTTCCGAGCCGAAGAAGTAGGGACCGGCCATGTCGAGCAGCAGCGCCAGCGCCCAGAGCGCCCCCTGGGCGATCCCGTCGAAGAGCGAGGCGGCGGCGAGCAGGAGCACCGCGATCGCCGTGCTGGCGGCGAGGCCGAGCACGGAGTGGCGCAGGGCGTCGTCGTCGGGGCTGGCGAGCATGAAGAGGGCGATGTGGGCGACGCGGAAGACGCCGAAGGCGAGGGCGAAGGTGAGGCCGAGGTGGCCAAAGGCCTCGGGCACGCAGAGCGAGACGATCAGCAGCGATGCCATCGCCCCGAACATGACCAGCCGCACCGCGCCCTCCTCGGGGTCGATGACGCTGGTCAGCCAGGCGTAGCCGACCCAGCCCCACCAGAGGATCCCCAGCACCAGCAGTCCCTGCGCCATGCCCGCCCAGGTCGGATGGTGCGCCATCAGCGCCGTGCACTGGGTGATCGCGAGGACGAAGACGAGGTCGAAGAAGAGCTCCAGCGGCGTCACCCGCTCGTCCTCGCGCCTGGTGGCGGAGAGGCGGGGGCCGCGTGATCCAGCGGAGTCCGGCATCGCCGCATCCTTGCAACTCGCTCGACTAGCCTTGCGGGATGAGCGTCGCACTGGTGACCGGGGCATCGACGGGGATCGGCGAGGCGACGGCGATCCGGCTCTCGCGGGAGCCGGGAATGGAGCTGGTGCTGGTCGCCCGTCGCGAGGAGCTGCTGCGCCGGGTGGCGGAGTCGCTGCCTTGCCGGGCGACCTACCTGGCGGTGGACCTGACCGACGCCGACGCGCCGCAGCGGGTTCGCGCCCACCTGGAGGCCGAGCACGGTGGCCGTCTCGACCTGCTCGTCAACAACGCCGGCGGCGCCTGGCGCGGCAACTTCGCCGAGACCGGCTACGCCCACGTCCAGCGCCACATGGAGCTCAACTTCGACGCCGTCCTGCGCCTCACCGAGGTGCTGCTGCCGCTGCTGCGCGCGTCGGCCCCGAGCGCGATCGTCAATGTCGCCAGTACCGCCGGCCGCGTCTCCCGCGCCCGCACCGGCGCCTACTCGGCCAGCAAGTTCGCCCTGATCGGCTGGACCGACTCGCTCTACTCGGAGGAGCTGGCCCACGGCGTCCACGTCGGCATGGTGCTGCCGGGGTTCGTCGCCACCGAGGGCTTCCCGGCGACCGAGCTGCGCCAGAAAGCGATCACCCGCTGGATCGTCTCCAAGCCCGAGAAGGTCGCCGAGGCGATCTACGAGGCCGGCCCGGGAGGGAAGGCTGAGCGCTACGTGCCGCGCCCCTATGCCCTCGCCGCGGTGCTGCGGATCGTCGCCCCCGGTCTGGTCCGCCGTGTCCTCAGCGGTGGCGCCGCCTCGAGCCTGACCACCAGCACCGCTGCCGAATCCGACACCAGCGACGGTCGCTAGCCAGCCTCTCGGGCCCGGCGCGGATGCCCACCCCTTCGCTCGAGTGCGTCAGGTTGGCGCTTGCCGACGGCGCCGGGACGACGCTCCAGGTCGCGCGTTTCGACCGCGCTCGCTTCGGTGTCCGGGTGGTCGTCTTCGAGCCGTGCTCGACTCTGCTGCGCTGGTGCTCGGAGACCGGCGCCGAGCACGCCCTGGTCGGCGGTTTCTACCTGCGACCGGGCGGGCCGCCGCTGGGCGAGCTGCGAATCGACAGCGGGGCCCGTCCCTCGGAGCCGTTCGATCCGCCCTGGGGCGAGCTTCGAGCCTGTGTCCACGCCGACGACGGCACCGTCGCGCTGGCCTCGCGCCGCGACCTTCCCGCCGAGCCCGCCGGGGACCTGCTCCAGGCTGGGCCGATGCTGGTCGCCTCCGGCGTGTCGCTGATCCGCCCCGGGCAAGATCTCGAGGGCTTCTCGGCGGGGTCGCGGCAGTTCGATTCCGACATCACCCTCGGCCGCTACCCGCGGTCGGCGCTGGGCCTGAAGGAAGGAGAGCTGGTCGCCGTCGTCTGCGAGGGCCGCGCCGACGAGGAGGCCGGCCTCACCATGGCCGAGCTGGCGGCAGCGATGTGCGGCCTGGGCGTCGACGAGGCGATCAATCTCGACGGCGGTGGCTCCGCCTCGCTGGTCGCCAACGGCTCTCTCCTCAACACTCCGCGCGAGGAGCACGGGCTGGAGCTGAGAGGCGGCCGCGAGATCTCCACCGCTCTGCATTTCGTCGAGCGCTGAGCGCGGGTGGCTTTGCCGCGCCAGTAGCCTCGGTGGAGATGCCATCCACTCCGAACAAGCTGTTGATGGGCATCTACTTCTATCCACGGGGTGGATCGGCTCACGTCTGCCGGGCGATCGCCAAGGAGTTCGAGCGCAACGAGTTCGAGGTCACCGTGCTCTCCGGTTCGCGCTCCGACCTCGACGAGCACACCGACGCGTCGAGCTTCTATGCCGGGCTCGATCTACGGGCGGTCGACTTCGCCCCAGCGCTGCGCAGCGCCGATTCGCTCCATTTCGAGGGCGGCGTCGGCACCGCCCCGATCCAGGGCTCCTACGAGGACCGCCTCGAAGCCGAGGACCCGGTCCTCGCCGCGATCGGCGAGGAGGCCTTCGAGCTGCAGGTCGATGCCTGGACGCGGGAGTTGGAGGCCGCTGGCGCCGCCGATGCGGATCTCCTCTACCTCCACCACCTGACCCCGCTCAACGAGGCTGCCGGGCGCGCCTTCCCCGGGGTCCCGCTGCTCGGTCACGTCCACGGCACCGAGTTGCTGATGCTGGAACGGATCGCGGCCGGCGCGCCGACCGGCTGGGCCCACGCGGACGCCTGGGCGGAGCGGATTCGCGACTGGGCGGCGGCCTGCGAGCGGATCGTCGTCAGCGACCCGAAGGGCCTGGAGCGCGCCAGCAAGGTGCTCGACGTCGACCCGGACCGCTTCCTCTGCGTCCCCAACGGCTTCGACGCCGGCTTTGCCCCGGCCGCGATCGACCGCCGTGCCCACTGGCGCCGGCACTTGGTCGAGCACCCACGAGGGTGGCGCCCCGGTGCGTCGCCTGGCAGCGTCGCCTACGAGGAGTCCGACCTGGAGGCGCTGGACGGCACGGTGCTCCTGTACGTGGGCCGCTTCACCGAGGTCAAGCGCCTGCCGCTGTTGATCGAGGCCTACGCCCGGGCGCGCGGTCGCTTCCAGGGGCCAACCGCGCTGGTGCTGCTCGGCGGCCACGCCGGGGAGTGGGAGGGAGAGCACCCGGTCGAGACGGTCGAGCGGCTCGAATGTCCGGATGTCTTCCTCGCCGGCTGGCACTCTCACGCCGATCTACCTGGCTTCCTCCGCGCCTCCGACCTGCTCGTCCACGCCTCGGTCCACGAGCAGTTCGGCCAGGTGTTGGTCGAGGCGATGGCCTGCGGCCTGCCCGCGATCGCGGTTGATCGCGGCGGCCCGTCCGTGATCGTCGACGATCCCCGGACCGGCTGGCTGGTCCCTCCCGACGACCCGGCCGCGCTCGCGGATGCGATGGTGGAGGCGGTCGACGACGCCCCCGGCCGTCGCGGGCGCGGGTCGCGTGCCCGCGACGAGGTGACCGATCGCTATACCTGGCGCCAGATCGGCCACGACCTCGTCGCCGCGGCCGGGGACTGCGCCGTCTCCGCTGTGGGCGCCTGAAGCCGGGTCACCCGCCGCGGAGCAGGTGCTTGCGCAGGAAGTCGGTCTCGTCGGCGACGACGGCCTCGAACTCGGGGCCGTCGTAGATGTCGAAGTGGTCGACGCCGGGGTAGGTGCGCAGCTCGCCGAGCGGGGCCCGCCGTGCGGCGGCGATCGCCGGCCCCGGTCTGGCGACGCGGTCGGCCTCGCCGACGCAGAGCAGCCAGGGGCGATGGAGGTCGGCGGCGAGGCGACCGGGCCGGTAGGGGGCACTGAGCAGCCAGCGCGAGGAGACGCGGTTGCGCCAGCGCGAGTCCTCGCCGATCGCGACGACGTGGCGCCAGCCAGCCTCGCCCCCCGGCGCGTTGATGAAGGCCGCCTCGTGCGGCTGCCCGATCGCCGGCAGATGCCTGCCACGGGCGGCGGCGACCAGCATCCGCGCCGCCACGAGGGGGGAGGAGCGATGGGCCTGGCGGACCATGTCGAGGAACGGGACCTGGCTCACCACCGCGGCCACTCGCGGGTCGGCGACGGCGGCCGCGAGCGCGTTGCCACCGCCCATCGAGGAGCCGAAGGTCGCGACCCGCTCGGCGTCGATCCCCGCCAGGGAACGGGCGCAGGCGATCGCCGCACGCCAGTCGTCGAGCTGGCGCCGCGGCTCGAACAGGTCCGCCTCTCCACCGCTGTCGCCGAAGCCGCGGTGATCGAAGACCAGCGCCGCGATCCCGGCCGCCGCGAAGCGCTCTGCGAACGGGCCCAGCCCGTCGCGCCGCGTCCCCGAGAGCCCGTGCGCCATGACCACGATCGGCGCCAGCGGCGAGTCGCCCGCGGCGGGGTACAGCCAGGCGGCGCAGCGGTCGTCGCCCGAACGGAACTCAGTGTCCTCGCGGTCCATGCCAGATAAACGCCGCGAAGCCGGCGGACGTGAGATTCTTGTCTGGAACGGACCGGGGAGAATTGGGGGAGATGAGCTGGATCGCGACAGGGGTCGTGGGGATCGCCTTCGTGGCGCTGGTCGTCCTTGCGGTCATTTACCGGGAGCGGTCGAAGCTGGCCGAGCGCCGTCTGGGGATCCTCGCCGACATCGCCTCGGTGGCCGACGGCGGGCGTTCGCTGGAGCAGACCCTCGACGCGATCGCCGCGATCCTCGTGCCCACGCTCGGCGACTTCTGCATGATCGACGTGGTCGAGGAGGGCCACATCCGCCGTGCCGCCGTCCGTTTCGACGGCCCCGAAGCGGCGGCAGTCGAAAAGGGCCTCGCCGAGCGCAAGCCGGCGCTGCAGGAGCGCCTGGCCAGCGCCGCCACGACGGCCCGCCAGGAGCCGAAATTCTTCGAGCGCGTCACCGAGGCGGACCTGCGCCCGGTCGCCGAGAACGAGGAGGACCTGGCGTTTCTGCTCGGGATGGACGTGCGCTCGTTCGTCACCGTCGAGCTGCGGGCGCGGGGACGCCCGACCGGGGTGCTTTCGATCGGGGTCAGCCACTCGGGTCGTAGCTTCCGCCAGGACGACGCCCACTTCGCCGGCATCCTCGCCGGGCGGGTGGCGCTGGCGCTCGACAACGCCGGCCTCTTCTCCGACCTCGAGCGCAGCGAGCACGAACGGGCCGAGATCGCCGAGACCCTGCAGCGCGGCCTGCTGCCGCCACCGCTGCCGCACATCCCCGGCTGGTCGGTGGCCGCGATGTACCGGCCGGCCGGCGCCGAAAACGAGATCGGCGGCGACTTCTACGACGCCTTTCGCATCGCCGGCGGCTGGATGGTGGTGATCGGCGACGTCACCGGCCGCGGTGCCCAGGCTGCCGCCGTCACCGCCCTCGCCCGCTACACGCTGCGCACCGCGGCGGCGCTCACGGGGGATCCGGTGATCGCCCTGGAGACGCTCAACCGCGAACTGCTGGCTCGCCGTGGCGCCTCCCTCTGCAGTGTCGCGGCGATGGCGATCGACGAAGACCCGTCGCGGCCGGTGCGGCTGGCGATCGCCGGCCACCCGGCCCCGCTCCTGGTCGACGGCGACTCGGTGGTCGAGGCGACCGTCTCGGCGCCGGTCCTCGGCGCCTTCCGCGACGCCAGCTGGAGCGTCGAGCGCATCCCCGTGCGCCCGGGCCAGCAGCTCGTCGTCGTCACCGATGGCGTCACCGACAGCTCCGGGCCGGAGGGGCGCTTCGGGGAGCGCCGCCTGCACGAGCAACTGGCCGGGGTCTCGAGCCCGGCTCTCGCCGTCCAGAAGCTGGAGGCGGCGCTGCACGGCTTCAGCGCCGGCGCCCTCGACGACGACGCCGCGATCCTCGCCATCGCTCCCATCGCGACAGAGGCGGAGTCGGCATCCGGCGAGGACCGCCGCCTGGTCGAGCGGCTCTTCGAGGCCTTCAACCGGCGCGACATCGAGGAGATCTCCGAGCTCTGCGACGAGACGCTGGACTTCTTCCCGGTCGGCACCGCCGAGGCGATCGGCCGCACCGCCCCCTACGTCGGCCCGGCCGGCCTGCGGGAGTACCTGCGAGACGTCGACCAGGCCTGGGAAGAGCTGCTGATCACGGCGACGACGATCGAGCGACGCGGCGGCGGTTCGCTGCTGGTCTGGGGCCGGGTCCACGTGCGCAGCCGCGAGCTTGGGATCCGCGACGTCCCGATCGCCTGGATCTGGGACGTCGTCGACGGCCGCTTCGTCCGCGGCGAAGTCTTCCCCGATCCCGAGCAGGCGATGCAGCGCCTCGCCGGCCCTCTAGGATCGGCGCCGTGATTTCAACGAACCAGTTCAAGAACGGCAACCACATCGAGATCGACGGCAAGATCTGGAAGATCATCGAGTTCCAGCACGTCAAGCCGGGCAAGGGCGGCGCCTTCGTGCGAACCAAGCTGCGGCGGATCGAGGACGGCTCGGTGATCGACAAAACCTTTCGCGCCGGCGAGAAGTTCCGCCCGGTCCACACCGAGTCGCGCAAGATGCAGTACCTCTACGACTCCGGTGACGCGGCGGTCTTCATGGACAGTCGCGACTACGAGCAGATCGAGATCCCGACCGGGACGCTCGGCGACGCGATGCAGTGGGTAGTGCCCAACGCCGACGTCGAGGTCCTCTTCGTCGACGAACAGCCCAGCGACGTCCAGGTCGCCGGCGCGATCGAGATGAAGGTCACCCAGACCGACCCCGGGGTCAAGGGCGACACCGCCTCGGGCGGGGGCACCAAGCCGGCGACGCTGGAGTCCGGCGTGGTCGTCCAGGTGCCGCTCTTCATCGACGAGGGGGAGACGGTGCGGGTTGACACCCGCACCGGCGAGTACATGTCCCGCGCGTAGCTCGCCGGCGACCTGCGCGCCGCCTACGATCCGAGCGTGTTCGCCTACGACCCGAGCGAGTGGAGCGACCTCTTCGTCGCCACCGCGGGTGCCTCGGCGGCGCTCGCCGGCCTCGTCTTCGTCGCCGTCTCGATCAACATCAAGCGCATCCTCGAGTTCCCCGGCCTGCCGGAGCGGGCGCTGGAAACGATCCTGCTGTTGATGGTCGTGCTGCTGGTCTCGATCGTCGGCCTCGTCCCCGGTCAGAGCAACGTGGCGCTCGGGGTCGAGCTGCTCGTCGTCGGCCTCGCGATCGGCGGCACGATCTTCAGGCTGCCGACCGTCCGCAGCGACGTCGAGGACGAGCCGAGGATCTGGCTCTGGAGCCGCTGGGGAGTTCGGCTCACTGCGGTGGTCCCGCTGATGGTCGCGGGTGCCAGCCTCCTGGGCGAGTCCGGAGGCGGTCTCTACTGGCTCGCCGCGGGCATCGCCTTCGCCGTCGCCGGCGCGATCGCCAACGCCTGGGTCCTCCTGGTCGAGATCCTGCGCTAGATCTCCCAGTCATGCGCGCACCCTCCGGGCAGCTGCCAAAAGCGGGAGAATGAACCGATGCGCCGATCCGACCAACGCCGCGACGCCGTCTTCGCCAGCTACCAGCGCGACGTCACCGGCCGTCCCCTGGCCGAGCTGATCGCCGAGTCGAAACCGCTCACGCGGGAGCTCGCCGAAGGCGTCGACACCGGGCGCGAAGAGCTGGACGAGACGATCGCCGAATACGCCAGGGGGTGGACGGTCGACCGCATCGCGCCGCTCGACCTCAACGTGATGCGAGTGGCGCTGTACGAGATCGAAGCGGGGGAGACCCCGGTCGAGGTCG
>DATBXZ010000124.1:0-2144 GCA_036513995.1 Solirubrobacterales bacterium
GGGGGTGGGCGCGAGCACGCGATGGTGCGGGCGCTGGCCCGCTCCGCCCACGCCCCTGAGCTGCTCTGCGCGCCCGGCAACGCCGGCATCGCCGCCGACGCCGAGTGCCTGCCGGAGATCGCCGACGACGACGTCGAGGCGATCGTCGACCTGGCCAGGGAGCGCCGTATAGACCTGGTCGCGATCGGCCCCGAGGCGGCGCTGGTGGTCGGCCTCGTCGACGCGCTCGAGGAGGCCGGGGTGCCGGCCTTCGGCCCCAGCGCCGCGGCGGCCGAGCTGGAGGGGTCGAAGGCCTTCGCCAAGGAGCTGATGCGGGAGGCCGGGGTGCCGACCGCCGCCCACGTGCTGCTGCGCAGCCGCGAGGAGGCAGTCGAGCGGCTGGCCTCCGCCTCCTACCCGGCGGTGCTGAAGGCCGACGGGCTGGCGGCGGGCAAGGGAGTGATCATCTGCGCGACCGAGGCCGAGGCGCTGGCCGCGGTCGACGTCTTCTTCACCGAGCGGCGCTTCGGCGAGACGCCGGTCGTCTTCGAGGAGTTCCTCGAGGGCGAGGAGCTCTCGCTGCTGGCGCTCTGCGACGGCGACAACGTCGTGCCACTGGCGCCGGCCCAGGACTACAAGCGGATCTTCGACGGCGACGAGGGACCGAACACCGGCGGCATGGGCAGCTACTCGCCGGTGCCCGGCTTCGACGCCAGCGCGGTCGCGGAGATCGTCGACAACGTCCACCGCCCGATCGTGGCGGCGATGGCGCGGCGCGGCGTGCCCTTCCACGGCGTCCTCTACGCCGGCCTGATGATCGGCGCCGACGGGCCCAAGGTGCTGGAGTTCAACACCCGCTTCGGCGACCCCGAGACGCAGGCGGTGCTGCCGCGGATGCGCTCCGACCTGGTCGACCTCTTCCTCGCCGCCCGCGAGCCCGGCGGTCTCGCCGGCGCCGAGGCGGAGTTCAGCTCCGAGTGGGCCGTGACCCTGGTCCTGGCCTCGGCCGGCTATCCGGGGTCCTCCTCCAAGGGCGATGCGATCGGCGGCCTCGCCGCGGCCGCCGAGCTGGCCGAGGTGACCCATGCCGGGACGGCGGAGCGCGATGGCGAGATCGTCACCGCCGGCGGCCGCGTCCTCAACGTCACCGGCCTCGGGCCGACACCGGCCGCGGCGCGCGATCGCGCGTACGATGCTGCGGGCCGGATCTCGTTCGCGGGAATGCAGATCCGCACCGACATCGCCGCCCGCGCCGTCGAGCGCGTCCCCAGCTAAACCATTCCCAGGAGAGGAACGAGATGAGCGAGATCTCAGAGGAGCCACAGCCGAGCGGGTCGACGGGGTCGGCCGAGATGCCCCAGGTCGAAGAGGCCTTCGAGGGCATCTCCGCCGGCGAGCCGCTGGTCGGGATCATCATGGGCTCGAAGAACGACAAGCCGAAGATGGAGTCGGCCGGGGCCGCCCTCGACGAGGCCGGCATCCGCTACGAGGTGCGGGTGATGAGCGCCCACCGTGACCCAGAGATGGTCACCGAGTACTGCACGAACGCGAAGATGCGTGGCCTGAAGGTGATCATCGCCGGAGCCGGGATGTCGGCGGCGCTGCCCGGCGTCGCCGCTGCCCACACCGAGCTGCCGGTGATCGGGGTGCCGATCCTCGGCAAGTCGCTCGGCGGCCTCGACGCGCTGCTCTCGGCGGTGCAGATGCCGCCTGGGATCCCGGTCGCCTGCGTGGCGATCGACGGAGCCAAGAACGCCGGGGTCCTGGCGGCCCGGATAATCAACTGCTGATGATCCCCCGCTACACCCGTCCCGAGATCGGGGCGGTCTGGACGCCACAGGCGAAGATGGAGGCCTGGCTCGAGGTCGAGCTGGCGGCCACCGAGGCCTGGGCCGAGGAGGGCGTGGTGCCGCGTGAGGCCGCCGCGGCAGCGCGGGCCGATGCGGCCTTCACGGTCGCCGCGGTCGACGAGCGCGAGCGGGTCACCGACCACGACGTCGCCGCCTTCGTCGACGTCGTGGCTGAGTCCGTAGGGGAGGGCGGGCGCTGGATCCACTACGGGCTCACCTCCTCCGACGTGCTCGACACGGCGCTGGCCCTGCAGCTGCAGAAAGCCGGCGCAATCGTCGTCGCCGGCGCGCGCGCCTACCGCGACGCCCTGGTCG
>DATBXZ010000125.1:0-6370 GCA_036513995.1 Solirubrobacterales bacterium
TCCATCTTCGCCGGGGCACGGCTGGCGGCCTCGGCCTCGGAGTCGTCAGCTCCCGCGAGCGCTGCCTCGCGATTCGCTTTCTCCTCTTCCTCGGCTTCGAGCCGGGCCTTCTCCTCGGCGCTGAGCTGTTTCTCCGGCTCGACCGCGATCGGCTCCAGGTCGGCACCCGGGATGACGTCTTTCTTCTTCTCCGCCTGCGGCTCCTCAGCCTCGGGCTCCTCCGCCTGCGGCTCCTCGGCCGGAGCCTCCTCGACGGCCTCCGAACCCTCGTCGCTCTCAGCAGCGGGCTCGTCGGCAGCGGCCTCAACCTCAGGCGCTCCGTCCGTCTCAGGCGCCCCGTTCGTCGGCTCCTCAGGCGCCTCTGCCGCGACAGGACCCGCGTCCTGAGGCTCCTGATCCGCGGTCGTCTCGTCCGGTGCTTTGTCGTCTGACATCAAGTCTTTGTCTCCATCGGTTTGGGCATCTGTGCGGCATGCGGATGATCCGGCCCGGCGTAGACCTTCAGCTTGGTCAGTTGCTGGCGGGCGAGGCGGTTGCGGGGCAGCATTCCCTTGACCGCCTTGCGGATGACTTCCTCCGGGCGGCGGTCGAGCATCTCGGCCAGGGTCCGCGACTTGATCCCGCCGGGATAGCCGCTGTGGCGCCAGTAGACCTTCTGCTCCATCTTTTTGCCGGTGACGCGGATCTTCTCGGCGTTGACGACGACGATGAAGTCGCCGGTGTCGATGTGCGGCGTGTACTCGGGCTTGCGCTTGCCGCGCAGGGCGTCGGCGATCTGCGTGGCGAGACGGCCCAGGGTCTGACCCTCGGCATCGACTACGTACCAGTCGCGCTGGCGGTCGGAAGGCTTCGCTACGTAGGTTTTCATCGTGGTCTCCATCGTCAAAAAGCCGCGCGGACTCGCCGACGCGGCCGGGGGATCATAGCCATCCTGCGGTCTATACTGCCGCGCCAGCAATGCCGAATCCCGTCCGGCCATCCGAACGGGGGCGGAGGAACCGCAGAGGCCGAGGCAGGTCTCCGGGGCGAATCGGACGAAAACGTCCGTAGCGCATCTCTTTCAGCGCGAGCCCGACAGCTAACTCCGTAGGCGATCGAAAGAGAGGGCCAGCGGTGCGCAACGACGAGATCGCCGGGCTCGGCCTGGCGGGGAAGATCTGCATAGTCGCCATCATGGCGCTGCTGCTCGCCGGAGCCGGCAACGCCGCGGCGATGGTCGGCGGTGCCCCCACCCCGAGTGGCAGCCCGCCGCCGCCGAGCAGCCCTGCCGGAGCGCCCAGCCCGGCCCCCAGCGCCGGCACCATCAGCCTCCTCGCCGCCGAAACGACGCCGCGCAAGTCCTTCTACTTCGGCTTCCGCTTCCCCCGCCTCGGCTACACGATTGCCAGCAGCCAGCCCCAGAACGACCTGCGAATCGACGTCGTCGACGCCACCGGCGCGGTCGTCAAGACCTTCTACCGCAACGACGTCGCCCCGAACGTGCCGGCCAGCATCCGCTGGGACGGGACCACCAACGAAGGGCGGCCGGCCCGCAACGGCCGCTACAGCTTCCGGATCGGGCCGCAGACCGCGGAAGCCCCGGTGGCCCGTCCGGCGACCGCGCTCAGCCTCAGCTTCGCCTTCTACGGCTACGCCTTCCCGATCCTCGGTCCGCATGAATTCGACCTCGGCGACGGCCGCTTCGGCGCCCCCAGGTCCGGCCACACCCACCAGGGCCAGGACACGATGGCCGCCTGTGGCACCCCGCTTGTCGCCGCTCGCGGCGGCGTCGTGCAGTACGCGGCGTACGAGGCCGATGCCGGCAACTACATCGTCATCGACGGCAAGGGCACTCCCTTCGACTTCATGTACGCGCACCTGGCCGAACCATCGCCGCTGCAGGCCGGCGAAACCGTCCGCACCGGCCAGCCGATCGGGATCGTCGGCGACACCGGCGACGCCACCGCCTGCCACCTCCACTTCGAGATGTGGGGACCGCCGGGCTGGTACGAAGGCGGCAGCCCCTTCGACCCCCTCCCCTATCTCGAAAAGTGGGACGCCTACAGCTGAGCGGGCTCCACAGAGAATGAGAATGAATCTCATTCTCTGATACTGTCCGCGCCGTGAACTGGACCCAGCGGGCATCGGAGCGACTCGACGCGGCGGGATACCGCAGCGGCGCTGCGCGCCGACAGGTAGTCGAGCTGCTGGCGCAGGAGAAGTGCGCACTGACCGCGCTGGAGATGGACCGGCGCCTGCCCGCGGGCCGGGCGAGCATCTACCGGACGCTCGAGCAGCTCGAGCAGTTGCACCTGATCCAGCGCATCGACATCGGCGGCGGGGCCGCCGGCTACGAGCGGCTCGACCCCGGCGAGCATCACCACCACCATCTCGTCTGCGAGCAGTGTGGCCTGCTCGCCCCGTTCGCGGACCCGGCGCTGGAGCGGGCGATCGACGCCGTCAGCCGCACCGCCGACTTCGAGGTGGCCACCCACGACGTCATGCTGCGCGGCCGCTGCTCGCGCTGCCGGGCACCAGAGCTGAACTGACGATCGCCGGTGCCCGCCGTTGCCATCCCCCTCGCCGGCCTGACCGTGATCGCCACCCTGATCGGCGGGCAGATCGCGCTGCGGCTCTCGCACACGCTGCCGACGCTGATCGCCTTCACCGGCGGGGTCGTCGTCGCCGTCGCCCTCTTCGACGTGCTGCCGGAGGGGATCGAAAACCTCGGCGACCCGAAGAAGGCGACGACGCTGGTCGCGATCGGCTTTCTCGCCTTCTTCTTCGCCGAGCGGGCGCTGGTCCTGCACCACCGCGACGACCCCTCCGAGGCGCGCGCGCACCATCGCGTCGGGGTGCTCGGCGCCTTCGGCCTCTCGATCCACAGCTTCATCGACGGGCTCGGGATCGGGCTCGCCTTCGGGCTCGACAGCGCCACCGGCTTCCTCGTCTTCATCGCCGTAGTCAGCCATGACTTCGCCGACGGCCTCAACACCGTCAGCTTCGTCCTCAGCCAGTCCGGCGACCGCCGCTCGGCGACCAAGTGGCTGCGGATCGACGCGATCGCGCCGCTGCTGGGCGCGATCGTCGGCTCCCTCGTCACCGTCTCCGACCACACCCTCGGCTACATCCTCTGCCTCTACAGCGGCTTCTTCCTCTATATGGGCGCGACCGACCTGCTGCCGGAGGCCCACGCCCACGCCTCCTGGGCCCGGGTCGCGCTGACCGCGTCGGGATTTGTGCTGATCTTCGCGATCACCCGCGTCGCAGGCATCTGAGGACGCGCCAGGCGTCGCCCTGGCGCGTTCCCTACTCCCACTCGATCGTGGCCGGGGGCTTGGAGGAGATGTCGAGGGCGACGCGGTTGACGTCGCGGATCTCGTTGATGATGCGGTTGGAGACGCGCTCGAGCAGGTCGTAGGGCAGTCGCGCCCAGTCGGCGGTCATCGCGTCGTCGGAGGTGACGGCGCGGATCACGATCGGGTAGGCGTAGGTGCGGCCGTCGCCCTGGACGCCGACCGAGCGGACCACGGGCAGCACGCAGAAGGACTGCCAGAGCTGGCGGTAGAGCTCGGCGGCGCGGATCTCCTCCTGCAGGATCGCGTCGGCAGCGCGGAGGATGTCCAGCCGCTCTTTGTTGACCTCACCGCCGACGATCCGGATCCCCAGGCCCGGCCCCGGGAAGGGCTGGCGCCAGACCATCCGCTCCGGCAGGCCGAGCTCGGCGCCGACGGCGCGAACCTCGTCCTTGAACAGCATCCGCAGCGGCTCGACCAGCTCGAACTCGAGATCGTCGGGCAGGCCGCCGACGTTGTGGTGGGACTTGATCGTCGCCGCGTGGTCGGAGCCGCCGGACTCGATCACGTCCGAGTAGAGCGTGCCCTGGACGAGGAACTTGACGTCGTCGAGCTTCTCCGCCTCCTCCTCGAAGACGCGGATGAACTCCTCGCCGATGATCTTGCGCTTGCGCTCGGGGTCCTCCTGCCCGGCCAGCCTGGCGAGGAAGCGCTCTTCGGCGTCGACGTGGACGAGCGGGATGCCGAACTGGCCGAAGGCCTCGACCACCTGCTCGGCCTCGTTCATCCGCATCAGCCCATGGTCGACGAAGACGCAGGTCAGCTTCTCCCCCACGGCCCTGTGGACCAGCATCGCGGCGACCGAAGAGTCAACGCCGCCGGAGAGGCCGCAGATGACCCGGCCGTCGCCGACCTGGGTCTGGATCTTCTCGACCTGCTCGGCGATCACCGACTGCGGCGACCACTGCTGCTCGCAGCCGGCGACGTCGCGCAGGAAGCGGGTCAGGATCTCGGTCCCGTAGGGCGTGTGGACGACCTCGGGGTGGAACTGGATCCCGTAGAGGCCGCGGTCGGGCAGCTCGCAGGCGGCGACAGGGGAGCTGGGGCTGGAAGCCAGGGCGGCGAAGCCCTCCGGCGCCTCGAAGACGGCGTCGCGGTGGCTCATCCAGCAGCTCTGCTCCTCCGGCAGCCCGCCGAGCAGGCGGCCGCCGCCGTCGCGCAGGACCAGGTCGGTGCGGCCGAACTCGCCCGTCTCGGCCGACTCGACCCGGCCGCCCAGCGCCAGCACCATCGCCTGCATGCCGTAACAGATGCCCAGCACCGGGATCTCGAGGTCGAGCAGCTGGGTCGGGAACGCCGGCGCCCCATCCTCGTAGACGGAGGCGGGACCGCCGGAGAGGATCAACGCCTTCGGCTTGCGCTCCGCGATCTTCTCGACCGCCGTCGAAGCCGGCAGCAACTCGGCAAAGACGCCACATTCGCGGATGCGTCTCGCGATCAGCTGCGAGTACTGGCCCCCGAAGTCGAGGACCAGCACCTCCTCCACCGCCCGCACCTCGTCCGCCGGCAGAGCGGGGACGGCGGCGGCCTGCTCAGTCATCGCTTACGGCAACCCCCGCCGAGACCGCAGCCCGCCCGTTCGACCCCATCCCGACCGACTGCTCGTTCTGGAGCTTCTTGCCCTCGCTCATCAGCGCCGGCGCGACCATCACCTCGGCCCGCTGGAAGGAGCGGATGTCCTCATAGCCGCAGGTGGCCATCGAGGTTTTCAGCGCCCCCATCAGATTGAAGGTGCCGTCGTTCTCCTGAGCCGGCCCGAGCAGGATCTCCTCCATCGAGCCGTCCTGCTTGGTCGAGACCCGGGTGCCACGCGGTAGCGAGGAGTGGAAGGTCGCCATCCCCCAGTGGAAGCCGCGACCGGGGGCCTCCTTGGCACGAGCCAGGGGCGAGCCGACCATGACCGAGTCGGCGCCGCAGGCGATCGCCTTGGAGATGTCGCCGCCGGTGCGCATGCCGCCGTCGGCGATCACGTTTACGTACTCGCCGGTCTCCAGCATGTGCTGGGAGCGGGCGGCGGCGACGTCGGCGATCGCGGTCGCCTGCGGGACACCGATGCCGAGCACGCCGCGGGTGGTGCAGGCGGCGCCGGGCCCGACGCCGACGAGGACGCCGACGGCGCCGGTCCGCATCAGGTGCAGGCCGGTCGAGTAGGAGGCGCAGCCGCCGACCACGGTCGGCACCGGCACCTCGGCGATGAACTCCTTCAGGTTCAGCGGCTCGACCGTGGTCGAGACGTGTTCGGCGGAGATCACCGTGCCCTGGATGACGAGGATGTCGAGCCCGGCCTCGACCGCCACCTCGTAGTGCTCGCGCACCTTCTGCGGGGTCAGCAAGGCGCAGGCGACGGCGCCGCGGGACTTGATCTCGGCGACCCGCCTGCCGATCAGCTCCGACTTCACGGGCTCCGTGTAGATCTCCTGCATCAGCTTCGTCGCCACGTGCTTGGGGGCGGCGGCGATCTGCTCCAGCCGCTCCTCGGCATCCTCGAAGCGAGCCCAGATCCCCTCCAGGTTGAGCACGCCGAGGCCACCGAGCTCGTTGACCAAGACCGCGGTGTCGGGACTGACCACGCCATCCATCGCCGAGGCGACCAGCGGCAGTTCGAAGCGGTAGGGACCCAGGGTCCAGCTGATGTCGATGTCGTCGGGATCGCGCGTCCGGCGGGAAGGGACGATGGCGATGTCGTCGAATCCGTAAGCGCGGCGACCCTTCTTGCCGCGACCGATTTCGATTTCCAAGTGATTCCTCCAGGGCTGGCGTTGAAACAGCCAGACTACACTTCGGCCGGGACCTCCAAATCGTGCACCGCAACCTCGCCGAGCAGGCGCTCGACCTGGTTGCGATCGACGGTGCCGGCGCCGAAGTGCTGGGTCGACTCCGCCCCGCAGGCGACGCCGTAGGCGAGGCACTCCTCGGGCGAGCGGCCCTCGTAGCGGGCAGCCACGTAGCCGGCCAGGAATGCATCGCCGGAGCCGACCGTGGAGACGGCCTCCAGGGGCTCGGTGTGGATCTCCAGCAGGCGCCGCTCGGCCCCC
>DATBXZ010000126.1:0-13372 GCA_036513995.1 Solirubrobacterales bacterium
GCCCGTCAGGTCAACGTCCCGCACGTGGTCGTCTTCCTCAACAAGATCGACCAGGTCGACGACGAGGAACTGGTCGAGCTGGTCGAGGAGGAGGTCAAGGAACTTCTCGACGAGTACGACTTCCCGGGCGACGACACCCCGATCATCAAGGGCTCGGCCCTGAAGGCGCTGGAAGGCGACGAGGAGGCCCAGAAAGCTGTCTTCGAGCTGGCCGCCGCCCTCGACTCCTACATCCCGGAGCCGGTCCGCGAGCTCGACAAGCCCTTCCTGATGCCGATCGAGGACATCTTCTCGATCACCGGCCGCGGCACCGTTGCCACCGGCCGCGTCGAGCAGGGGATCGTCAACAGCGGCGACGAGGTCGAGATCGTCGGCATCCACGACACCACCAAAACCGTCGTCACCGGCGTCGAGATGTTCCGCAAGCTGCTCGACCAGGGTCAGGCCGGCGACAACATCGGCGCCCTCCTGCGCGGCACCAAGCGCGAGGAGATCGAGCGCGGCCAGGTTCTCTGCAAGCCCGGCTCGATCACGCCGCACACCAAGTTCAAAGCCGAGGTCTACTGCCTGAAGAAGGAGGAGGGTGGCCGTCACACCCCGTTCTTCTCCGGCTACCGGCCTCAGTTCTACTTCCGCACCACCGACGTGACCGGGATCGCCAACCTCCCTGAGGGGACGGAGATGGTGATGCCGGGAGACAACGTCGAGATGACGATCGAGCTGATCCAGCCGATCGCCATGGATCCAGGCCTGCGGTTCGCCATCCGCGAGGGTGGCCGCACCGTCGGCTCGGGGGTCGTCGCCGACGTCATCGAGTAGGCGACCTCAAATGGGGCGGGCACCTGTCCGCCCCTCCGTCGCCCGCCGGGCGACGAGACAACTGCAAGGACATACGACCGGGGCGGCGCCCCACCTAAAAGGGGCCCCGCCCTTATTGCGCGATAAGAACGCGCGAGCCAGAACCAGCAACAGCATCTAAAGAGAGACCGTAGAAAAGTGGCAGCGATAGCGGCACAGAAAATTCGAATCCGACTGAAGGCGTACGACCACGACGCCATAGATCGGGCTGCCCGCGAGATCGTCGAGACGGCGGAGCGAACCGGTGCCAGCGTCTCCGGCCCGGTGCCGCTGCCGACCGAGAAAAACGTCTACTGCGTGATCCGCTCGCCGTTCAAGGACAAGGACTCGCGCGAGCACTTCGAGATCCGCACCCACAAGCGCTTGATCGACATCCTCCAGCCGTCGCCGAAAACCGTCGACTCGCTGCAGCGCCTCGACTCGCTGCCGGCGGGCGTCGACATCGAGATCCGCCTCTAGCCATGGCGGCGATCCTCGGCAAGAAGTTGGGCATGACCCAGGTCTTCCGCGAGGACGGCAGCGTCGTACCGGTCACGGTGATCGAGGCCGGGCCCTGCAAGGTCACCGCCGTCCGCGAGAGCGAGCGCGATGGCTACGCCGCCGTGCAGCTCGCCTTCGGCGAGGTCAAGCAGGGCAAGCTGACCCAGGCCGAGGAAGGCCACCTGAAGAAGGCCGGTGCACCGCCGATGCGCCATCTGGTCGAGTTCCGCGACGAGGACCTCGGTGCCGAGGACGGTCCCAAGATCGGCGACGACGTCACCGTCGCCGGGTTCGAGGCGGGCCAGAAGGTCAAGGTCTCGGGGATCTCGATCGGCAAGGGCTTCCAGGGCGGGATCAAGCGTCACAACTTCAGCCGCGGGCCGGTCAGCCACGGCTCGCACAACGTCCGCGCCCCGGGCTCGATCGGCGCCAGCACCTTTCCCGCCCGCGTCTTCAAAGGGATGCGGATGCCCGGCCAGATGGGTAATAAGCGGATCACCCAGAAGGGGTTGGAGATCGCCGACATCGACGCCGACCGCAATCTGCTCCTGATCAAGGGCTCGGTCCCCGGCTCGCGCAACGCGATCGTCGAGGTGAGGACCGATGTCTAAAGCCACCGTCCTCGGCAAGTCGACCAAAGCCGACCTGCCAAAAGAGCTGTTCGCCGAGCCCTTCCACCAGTCGCTGGTCCACGAGGCCGCTCGCGCCGACATGGCCTCGCGCCGCCGTGGCACCGCCTCCACCCTAACCCGCGGCGAGGTCTCCTTCACGACCGCCAAGGCCTGGCGCCAGAAGGGCACCGGCCGGGCCCGCGTCGGCGCGCTCGGCGTCTCCAGCCGCCACGGCGGTGGCGTCACCTTCGGTCCAAAGCCACGCCACTACACGGTCAAGGTCAACCGCAAAGCCCGCCGCCGGGCGATGCGCTCGGCCCTCTCGGTCCACGCCGAGCGGGACTCCGTCGCCGTCCTCGACGCCTCTGCCTTCGAGACCCCTTCGACCAAGGGGGCCGCGGCGGCGCTGGCCAAATGGGGGGCGAAGAGCCCGACCCTGGTCGTCCTCACCGCCGAGGAGACCGGGGCGATGAAGAGCTTCCGCAACATCCCGCGCACCCACGTGATCGAGGTCGGCGCCACCGGTGTCGCCGACGTCATCGGCGCCGCCGCGATTGTCCTTTCGGAGAGTGCGTTGCAGACGCTGGCGGAGAGGCTCGGCTGATGGACGCCCGCAACATCCTCATCCGCCCGGTGATCTCCGAGAAGAGCTACGCGCTGATCGCCGAAGGCAAGTACACGTTCCGGGTCAACGATCGCGCCCACAAGACGCAGATCGCCCAGGCGGTGCACGAGGTCTTCGGGGTCCAGGTCGCGCAGGTGCGGACCGCCAAGGTGCGGTCCAAGCCGAAGCGCCGCGGCATCTCGAAAGGGCGGACCCGCGCTTGGAAGAAGGCGATCGTCCAGCTCGCCCCCGGCGAACGGATCGAGCTGTTCGAGGGCGCGGAGACCGCGTAGGGAGCCTGAGAGATGCCGAACCGCAAGACCAAACCCACCAGCCCCGGCCGCCGCTTCGCGACCTATCCGCTGCGCGAGCAGCTGACTACGAGCGAGCCGGAAAAGAAGCTGACCGAGGGCCTGCGCAAGTCCGGCGGCCGCAACGCCAACGGCCGCGTCACCGCGCGCCATCGTGGTGGTGGCGCCAAGCGGCGCTACCGCAAGATCGACTTCAAGCGCCTCAAGGATGCGGTGCCGGCAAAGGTCGCGACGATCGAGTACGACCCCAACCGCAGCTGCTACATCGCCCTCCTGCACTACGCCGACGGGCACAAGGACTACATCCTCGCTCCCGCTCAGCTCAAGGTCGGCGACGAGGTCAAATCCGGCCCCGAGGCCGACGTCAAACCGGGCCACTCGATGGCGCTGGGCGAAATGCCGACCGGCACGATCGTCCACAACGTCGAGCTGATCGCCGGCCAGGGCGGCAAGCTCGGCCGCGCCGCCGGCACGGCGATCCAGCTGGTCGCGAAGGAGGGTGAGATGGTCACCCTGCGGCTGCCGTCCTCGGAGATGCGGCTGGTCCGCGCCGAGTGCCGTGCCACCGTCGGCACCCTCTCCAACGCCGAGCATCAGAACATGAAGATCGGCAAGGCCGGCCGCAACCGCCACAAGGGCAAGCGCCCGCAGAGTCGCGGTGTGGCGATGAACCCCGTCGACCATCCGCACGGCGGCGGCGAGGCCCACCACACCCCCGGTGGCCACCCGGTGACCCCTTGGGGCAAGCCGACGCTCGGCTACCGGACCCGTAAGAAGGGCAAGCAGTCCGATCGTTACATCGTGCGCGGCAGGCGCCGCGGCAAGAAGAAGGGTGGCCGCTGATGGGGCGTTCGACGAAAAAGGGCCCGTGGGTCGAAGAGCGCCTGATGGGCCGCATCTCGGCGATGAACGAGGCCGGCAAAAAACAGATGGTCAAAACCTGGTCGCGCACCTCGACTGTGTTCCCGGAGATGGTCGGGCACACGATTGCCGTCCACGACGGCAAAAAACACGTCCCCGTCTTCATCTCCGAGTCGATGGTCGGGCACAAGCTCGGCGAGTTCGCCCCGACCCGCACCTTCCGCTCCCATACCGGTACCGGCAGGGGTGATTAGTAATGGCCGACGAGAAAAAAGCCCCCAAAGCCAAAGCGGAGACCAAATCCAGCAACAAAAAAACGGCTGAGAAAAAAGCGGCAAAAAAAACGCCTGCGAAAAAAGCCGAGGGCAAAGCGAGCAAAAAGGCGCCAGCCAAAAAAGCCGCAGAGAAAAAAGAGACTGCCAAGAAAGCCAAAGGCAAAAAAGAGCCGGCGAAGAAAGCCGCGCCGAAAGCACCGGTCGCACCGCCGGTCGTCCGTGCCAGCGCCCGTTATGTGCGGATCGCTCCGCGCAAGGCGCGCCTGATCGCCGACCAGGTCCGCGGCCTGCACATCGAAAAGGCACGGGCGCTGCTGCAGTTCTCGCCTCGCGGTGCCGCCGAGGACATCCACAAGCTGATCGATTCCGCCGCCGCCAACGCGGAGAACAACCACGACCTGGTCGGCGACGAGATGAAGGTCTCCTCGATCACGGTCGACGAGGGCCCGACGCTGAAGCGGTTCCGGCCCCGGGCGATGGGACGGGCGACCCCGATCCACAAGCGAACCAGCCACATCGCCGTGGCGCTAACCCCGGTGGAGGACTAAGCCATGGGCCAGAAGATCCACCCCGAGGGTTTCCGCGTCGGTTACATCCACGACTGGAAGTCGACCTGGTTCGAGGAGAAGAACTTCGCCGACGTTCTCCAGGAAGACCTGCAGATCCGCGATCACATCGTCAACAAGCTCTCGCATGCCGGGCTCTCGAACATCACGATCGAGCGCCGCGGCGAGGTCGCCGTCGACATCCACACCGCCCGTCCCGGCATCGTCATCGGCAAGTCGGGCAGCGAAGTCGACGCCCTCCGCAAAGAGCTGCACAAGCTCACCGGCAGCCCCGTGAAAGTGAACATCCGCGAGGTCAAGCGCCCCGAGCTCGATGCCAAGCTGGTCGCTCAGTCGATCGCCGAGCAGCTGCAGAACCGTGTCGCCTTCCGCCGCGCGATGAAACGCGCCCTCACCTCGGCGATGCGCTCCGGCGCCAAGGGCGTCAAGGTCCAGGTCTCCGGCCGCCTCGGCGGAGCCGAGATGGCGCGGACCGAAAGCTATTCCGACGGCCGCGTGCCGCTGCACACGCTGCGGGCCGACATCGACTACGGCTTCTTCGAGGCACGGACGACGACCGGCCGGATCGGCGTCAAATGCTGGATCAACAAGGGCGAAGTCATGCCCGAGGGCTTCCGTTCCGACCTCGCCTCGACCGACGACGAGCCGCAGGGCAACCAGCGCGGCGGCCGCGATCGCGGCGGGCGTGGCCCGGGCGGCGACCGTGGCCCTGGCGGCGGTCGCTCCGGCGGCGGCCGTGGTGGCGACCGCGGCGGCCAGCGTGGGGGAGGCGGTCGCTGATGCTGAGCCCGAAACGCGTCAAGCACCGCAAACAGTTCCGCGGCCGCATGCGCGGCAACACCAAGGGCGGCAGCACCGTCGCCTTCGGCGAGTACGGGCTGAAGTCGGTCGAGCGCGGCTGGATCACCAACCGCCAGATCGAGGCCGCCCGTGTGGCGATGACCCGCAAGATCAAACGTGGTGGCAAGGTCTGGATCAACGTCTTCCCGGACAAGCCGTACACGAAGAAGCCGGCGGAGACGCGGATGGGCTCCGGCAAGGGCAATCCCGAGGGCTGGGTCGCCGTGGTCAAGCCCGGCAAGGTGATGTTCGAGCTCGCCGGGGTGCCCGAGGATCTCGCGCGCGAAGCGCTGCGGCTGGCGGGGCACAAGCTTCCGGTCAAAACGAAATTCGTGGTCCGCGAGGGGGCTGAGGGCTGATGAAAGCAACCGAGGCCCATAATCTGAAAGACGACGAGCTGGTGGCGAAGCTGATCGACGCCAAGCAGGAGGCGTTCAACCTGCGCTTCCGCCACGCGACCGGCGAGCTCGAGAACACCGCGCGGTTGGGACTGGCAAAGCGCGATATCGCCCGGCTGCTGACCATCGCCCGCAGCCGCGGCATCGATGTTGAGAAAGAGACGAAGCGGATATGAGCGACGACGAGACTAAAAAAGATTCAGTAGACGAGCCTCAGGACGAGGCCCCTCAGGACGCGGGTTCTGTCGTGGAGTCAGACGACTCGTCCTCGCAAGCTGCGGGCGAATCGCCCGACTCCACGCCACCCGCGTCAGAGGCGCCTGCCGACGAGGCTCCGGCTGCCGACGAGGGTTCGTCTGATGACGCTCCCGCTTCTGAGGAGACCGAGGCCCCTGTCGCCGAGGAGGCGCCGGCTGAGGATGCTCCCGCCGAGGAGGCTCCTGCTGCTGAGGCTGCTCCGGAGAAAGAGCCGGATCCGGAGGACGATCTGCCTTGGAAGGAGCGGCGCCGGTTGCAGCGTTCGCGGCGACCGAGTGAGGCGAAGCCGACGCTCAGTCCTGAGGATCGTGCCGCCGCGCGGGTCGAGGCGCGTAAGAAGAAGGCCGCCGAACGGCGCAAGGAGCGTGCTGCCGCCAAGGCCAAGAAGGGCGAGGCCAAGACCGGCACGTCGCCGGCGGAGCGCGATTCCAACGCCGCCAAGACCCGCCAGGGCATCGTCGTCTCCAACAAAGGCGAGAAATCGATCACCGTCCGCATCGACTTCGCCCGCCGCCACCCGACTTACGAGAAGATCGTCCGCCGCTCGCGCACGCTGCACGCGCACGACGAGCGCAACGAGGCCGGCGAGGGCGACGTCGTCCGCATCGTCGAGACCCGCCCCCTGTCCAAGACCAAGCGCTGGCGCCTGGTCGACGTCGTCGAGAAGGCAAGGTAGGGCGAGATGATCCAGCAGGAGTCGAGACTGAAGGTTGCCGACAACTCGGGTGCTCGCGAGATCCTCTGCATCAGGGTCAAGGGCGGCTCCCACAGGCGCTACGCCAGCGTCGGCGACGTGATCACCGCGACCGTCAAACAGGCCAGCCCGCAGGGCGGCGTCCGCAAGGGCGAGGTCGTCCAGGCCGTCATCGTCCGCACCCGCAAGCCTCTGGGCCGCCCCGACGGCACCTACATCTCCTTCGACGAGAACGCCGCGGTCCTGATCGACCCGGCAAACAACAACCCGCGTGGGACCCGCATCTTCGGCCCGGTGGCGCGCGAACTGCGCGATCGCAACTTCATGAAAATCATCTCGCTGGCCCCCGAGGTCCTCTGATGGCGAAGTCGATGCGCGTCAAGACCGACGACCAGGTCGTCCTGATCAGCGGCAAGGACGCCGGTAAGAGCGGTCGTGTGATCCGGACCGATCCGCAGAAGCGCCGCGTCTACGTCGAGGGCTTGAACATGATCAAGCGGGCCGAACGAGCGCGCTCTCAGGGCGACATGAAAAACGCCCAAGCCGGTGGCATCGTCGAAAAGGAGGGGCCGATCCACGTCTCCAACGTGATGTTGCTCGACCCCAAAGGCAACAAAGCGACCCGGGTCGGCGTCCGTCGCGACGAGGGCGGCAAGCGGGTCCGGTTCGCGAAGCGCAGCGGGGCGGCGATCGACTGATGGAGGCGACCGCCACCCAGCAGGCAGCCCCGCCGCCGCGCCTGCGCGAGCGCTACGAGCAGGAGATCCTGCCCGAGCTGACCAAGAAATTCGGCTACACGACGCCGATGCAGGCACCGCACTTGCTCAAGATCACCCTCAACATGGGCCTCGGCACCGAGAAACAGGACAAAAAGTCCTTCGAATCGGCGCAGGAACAGCTGGCGCTGATCGCCGGCCAGCACCCGAACGTGCGCCGTGCCCGCAAGTCGATCGCCTCCTTCAAGCTGCGCGAGGGAATGCCGGTCGGCGTCTCGGTGACGCTGCGGCGAGCCCGGATGTGGGAGTTCCTCGACCGCCTCACCTCGATCGCGGTGCCGCGGATCCGCGACTTCCGCGGCCTCAACCCCCGCTCCTTCGACGGCCGCGGCAACTACTCGATGGGCGTCAAAGAGCAACTGATCTTCCCCGAAATCGACTACGACTCGGTCGACGTGGTGCGCGGCCTCGACATTACGCTCACGACCTCGGCCGCGACCGATCTCGAGGCCTTCGAGCTGTTGCTGGCGCTGGGGATGCCGTTCGCCCAGGAGGGGCGCCCCGGCCAAGAGGCTCGCGAAGCCGCCAAAGCCGAGGAAGAAGAGGAGCAGCGCAAAGAGGAGGCCCGGCTCAAGGCCGAGGTCGAGCAGGAAGCGCTGGAGCAGCTCAAAGAGGAGAACCCGGAGGCCTACGCCAAGCCCGAGACGGACGAGGGTGAGGACGCCGCTGAGGGCGGAAACGACGAGGCCGAGAGCTCGGCCGACGAGGAGAAGACTTCAGAGGATGGCTAAGACTTCACAGAAGGTCCGTCAGGGCCGCAAAGCTAAGTTCAAATCGCGCAGCTACAACCGCTGCCGCCGCTGCGGGCGTCCGCGCGCCTATTACCGGAAGTTCGGGCTTTGCCGGATCTGCCTGCGCGAGGCCGCACACGAGGGGTACATCCCCGGCATGACCAAGTCGAGCTGGTAGAGACGATGCAGACCGACCCGATAGCCGATTACCTGACCCGGATTCGCAATGCCATCCGCGCCGGCCACGACGAGGTGGACATCCCCCTCTCGGGCCTGAAGATGGAGATGTCGCGGATCCTCAAGGAGCAGGGCTACATCAAGGACTTCCGCCGCAAGCCCGCCACGGTTGGCGAGGAGATCAGCGTCAGCCTCAAGTACACCGAGGATCGGCGTCCTGTCATCCTTGGCATCGAACGCGTCTCCCGTCCCGGCCGCCGCCGCTACGTCGACCACAAGAACGTGCCGAGAGTGCAGGGCGGGACCGGAACCGCGATCGTCAGCACCTCGGTTGGCGTGATGACCGGCCACGAAGCCCGCGCCAAGGGCGTCGGCGGCGAGGTCGTCGCCTACGTCTGGTGACCCCATGAGTCGAATCGGAAGAAAACCCGTCCCCGTACCCGAGGCCGTCACGGTCGAGATCGCCCCTGGCAACATCGCCGTCAAGGGCCCCAAGGGCGAGCTCAGCCAGTTCTACTCGCCGGACATGACGATCGAGCAGGCCGACGGCGTCGTCACGGTCGCCCGCCCGACCGACCGCGGCGAGCACAGGGCACTGCACGGCCTCACCCGCAGCCTGATCGCGAACATGGTCGAGGGAGTCACCGACGGCTTCGAGAAGCGCCTGGAAATCCAGGGCGTCGGCTACCGGGCCGCGCTCAAAGGCAAGAACCTGGAGCTGGCGCTCGGCTACTCCCACCCGGTCTCGGTCGAGGCTCCCGAGGGGATCGAGTTCGAGGTCCCGCAGCCGACCGAAGTGATCGTGCGCGGAATCGACAAGCAGCTCGTCGGACAGGTCGCCGCCGACATCCGCAAGCGCCGCAAGCCGGAGCCCTACAAGGGCAAGGGCGTCCGCTACAAGGGCGAGCAGGTTCTGCGGAAGGTGGGTAAGCGCGCATGACGGTCACGACCAAGGGCCAGCAGCGCCTGCGCCGCCGCCGCCGGGTTCGTGCCCGCATCAGCGGCACGGCGCAGCGCCCGCGCCTCTCCGTCTTCCGCTCCAACCGTGGCGTCTTCGCGCAGCTGATCGACGACACCACGGGCCACACCGTGGCTGCGGTCAACTGGATCGAGCCGGAGCTGCGCAAGCTGACGGCCTCCGAGCAAGCGAAGAAGGCGGGCGAACTGCTCGCCGACCGGGCCAAGGCGGCCGGGGTGGAGACCTGTGTCTTCGACCGCGGCGGCTACCAGTACCACGGCCGTGTCAAGGCCCTGGCCGAGGGAGCACGAGAGGGAGGGTTGGCCTTCTAGTTCCGCTACGGTGGCCGCTTGAGATGAAGGGAATGGATACCAACAACGTCGAGACGGTGAGCCCGCGTGGGCTCGATCTCCAGGAGCGCGTGATCGAGATCAACCGCGTCGCCAAGGTGGTCAAGGGCGGCCGTCGCTTCTCCTTCACTGCGCTCGTCGCCGTCGGCGACGAAGAGGGCGTGGTCGGGATCGGCTACGGCAAGGCCCGCGAGGTCCCGCTGGCGATCCAGAAGGGCGTCGAGGACGCCCGTAAGAACTTGATTCGCGTGCCCAAATACGGGCAGACGCTGACCCACAGGATCATCGGCCGCTTCGGCGCCGGGCACGTCGTCCTACGCCCGGCCAGTCCCGGTACCGGTGTCATCGCCGGCGGCGGCGTCCGCGCCGTGCTCGAGCTCGGCGGCGTCCGCGACGTGCTGACCAAGAGCATCGGGACGCAGAACCCGATCAACCTGGTCAAGGCGACGATGGACGGGCTGATCCGGCTTCGCCGGCCGGAGGAGGTCGCGGAGCTGCGGGGGCTGACCGTGAAGCAGGTTCTGGGTCTTGATCTGAACGGATCCTCTAGTACTAACGGCGAGCACCTGGCAGCGGACGCCACGCCATCGGAGGCGCCTGCGGGCGGGGACGGGGTCTCCGTTCTCGGCACCTCCGATCCCGCGCCATCAGCTGAGGAGGCTGTGGCGCCAGACGCCGAGGCTCCGGCCGCGGAGGCAGCTCCGGAGCCTGAGGTTCAGTCCCCGGCTGAGAGCGCTCCCGCCGCAGAGGCGGATGCCCCGGTAGCTGCTGAGGGTTCGGACGCGTCCGAGGATGCTCCGGCGGTCGAGGAGACTTCGCCGCCGGTTGAGGAGGCGAAGTCGTGAGCGCCGTGCAGATCAAGCAGATTCGGTCGGCGAACGGGACCAATCCGGATCAGAAAGCGACTTTGAGGGCGCTGGGGCTGGGGCGGATCGGCAAGGCCGTCGAGCGCAAGGACTCGCCGCAGCTGCAGGGGCAGCTCCGGGTCGTTTCCCATCTCGTCGAGGTGGCGTGATGGCCGAGACGCCTCGCTCCGAGGAGATCGGGCTGCACAACCTGAAGCCGAAGCCGGGCTCGCGCCGTCCGCGCAAGCGGATCGGACGTGGCGAGGGCAGCGGCCTGGGCAAGACCTCCGGCCGCGGCCACAAGGGTGCCGGCTCGCGGGCGGGCGCCAAGGAAAAGGCAGGCTACGAGGGCGGGCAGAACCCGATCCACATGCGGATGCGAAAGCTCCGCGGCCCGCACATGAAGAAGTCGATGCCTTTCGAGAACTTCCGCACCAAGACGCAGCCGATCAACCTCGCCGACCTCGAGGAGCGGTTCGAGAGCGGTGACGAAGTGACCGTCGCCACGCTCAAGGAGAAGGGCCTGGCCAAGCGCTCGGACCCGGTCAAGATCCTCGCCAGGGGCGAGATCAAGAAGAAGCTCGACGTTCATGCGCACGCTTTCAGCGCCGCCGCCCGGGAGAAGATCGAGGCCGCCGGCGGTTCCTGTCACACTCTGGAGCCGTAATGCTCAGAACTATTCTCAACGCTTTCAGCGTTGCCGACATTCGCAAGAAGCTTGCGTTCACGGCAGCGATGCTGGCGCTGTACCGCCTCGGTGCGTACATCCCGGCGCCGGGGGTCGACGTGCAGGCCGTCAAGGAAATCCAGAGCAACTTCGGCGGCTCCAACGTCCTCGGCTTCCTCAACCTCTTCTCCGGCGGCAGCCTCTCGCGATTGTCGCTCTTCGCGCTGGGGATCATGCCCTACATCACGGCGTCGATCATCCTGCAGCTACTGACCGTCGTCCTCCCTTCGCTGGAGCGCCTACAGAAAGAGGGTGAGGTCGGCCAGCAGAAGATCACCCAGTACACGCGCTACCTGACCGTCGCGCTTGCCTTCGTCGAGAGCGTCGGCTACGTCTTCCTCTTCCGCTCCTTCGGCAACGAAGCCGGCACCAGCGTCGTCGGCAACCTCACCTTCGGCAAGACCCTCCTGATCGTGATCTGCCTCACCGCCGGCTGCACTCTGCTGATGTGGCTGGGCGAGCTGATCACTCAGCGCGGGGTCGGCAACGGGATCTCTCTGATGATCTTCGCCTCGATCGCCTCCTCGATCCCGAACGGGATCACCAAGTGGTGGGAAAGCCCGGACCAGGTCTTCGTCGTGATGATGCCCTTCATCGCCCTCGCCGTGATCGTCGCGATCGTCTTCGTCCAGGAGGGCCAGCGCCGGATCCCCGTCCAGTACGCGAAACGCGTGGTCGGCCGCAAAATGACCTCGGGCGGCTCGACCTACCTGCCGCTGCGGGTCAACATGGCCGGCGTCATCCCGGTCATCTTCGCGGCCTCGATCATGGCCTTCCCGCCGACGATCGGCCAACTCCTCAACACCCCGGCCGCGCTCGACTTCGCTGCCTTCTTCAGCCCCAACAGCTGGGCCTACGTGGTCGGCGAGATCTTCTTCATCATCGTCTTCACCTACTTCTACACGGCGGTCACCTTCAACCCGGTCGACCAGGCCGACAACCTGAAGAAATACGGCGGCTTCATCCCCGGCGTCAGGCCTGGACGGCCGACCGCCGAGTACCTGGACCGGATCCTCTCCCGCCTGACCTTCCCCGGCGCGCTCTATCTCGGCGCGGTGGCGGCGCTGCCGACGATCCTGATCAGCCAGACGTCGGCCAACTTCTACTTCGGCGGCACCTCGATCCTGATCGTGATCGGCGTCGCTCTCGACACGGTCAAGCAGCTCGAGGCGCAGCTGATGATGCGCAACTACGAGGGCTTCCTCAAATAGGCATTCCAGGCCGCCCGGTTTTCACGCCCGCGGTGTGGAACGATCAATTCCATGTCTGAGCTAAACCTCGTACTTCTAGGCCCGCCCGGGTCGGGCAAGGGCACCCAGGGCGAGCGGCTGCAGGAAGACCTGCGCCTGCCCTACTACGCCACCGGCGACATCCTCCGCGCCGCCGTACGCGACGAGACGGAGCTGGGCCGGACCGCGAAGGAGTACATGGACCGCGGCGACCTCGTCCCCGACGAGGTGATCGTCGGCGTGATCGCCGAGCGGATCGCCTCGACCGAGGCGCTCGACGGCTTCATCCTCGACGGCTTCCCGCGCACGATGCCACAGGCGGAGGCGCTCGACGCCAAGCTCGACGAGCTCGGCCGCGGCGTCACCGCGGTGGTCCTGATCGACGTCTCCGACGACGAGGTCGTGCGCCGGCTCGGCGGTCGCCGCACCTGCGAGGAGGGCGGGCACGTCTTCCACGTCGAGTTCAACCCGCCCAAGCGGGATGGCGTCTGCGATCTCGACGGCAGCCCCCTGATCGTGCGCGACGACGACAAGCCCGAGGTGATCCGCAACCGCCTCGAGACCTACCACGCCAAGACCGAGCCGCTGGTCGACTACTACGACCAGCGCAGCGTGCTGCGCCGGATCGACGGCACCGCCGCCCCGGACGAGGTCACCGAGCAGGTCCGCCGGACCCTGGCGACGATGCGCCTGGAGCAGGACGAGGCGGTCTAGCGCCGCGCGGCGGTGGCTAGCGTGTACCGGATGATCGTCCGCAAGACTCCCGAGCAGGTTGAGAAGATGGCCCTGGCCGGTGACGTTCTCGTGCGCTGCCTGAAGATGC
>DATBXZ010000127.1:0-2613 GCA_036513995.1 Solirubrobacterales bacterium
CGAGACGCTGGACGCCGAGCTCGCCGACGCCGTCGCCGAGGCGATGATGGCCTGGGCGCTGGAGAACGGCGCCACCCACTACACCCACATGTTCCAGCCGCTGACCGGCTCGACCGCGGAGAAGCACGATTCCTTCTTCGAGCCCTCCGGCGAAGGCAAGATGCTGGCCGGCTTCTCCGGCAAGGAGCTGATCCAGGGCGAGCCCGACGCCTCCTCTTTCCCAACCGGCGGCGTGCGCGAAACCTTCGAGGCCCGCGGCTACACCGCCTGGGACCCGACCAGCCCGGCCTTCATCCTCGAGAACCCGAACGGGACCCTGCTCGGGATCCCGACCGCGTTCGCCTCCTGGACCGGCGAGGCCCTGGACGGGAAGATCCCGCTGCTGCGCTCGATGGACGCGCTCTCGCGCTCGGCGATCAAGGCGCTGCGCCTGCTCGGCGACGAGGAGAGCCAGCACGTCTTCACCACGGTCGGCCCCGAGCAGGAGTACTTCCTGATCGACGAGCAGTACTTCTTCGAGCGGCCCGACCTAATCAGCACCGGCCGCACCCTGTTCGGCGCCAAGCCGCCGAAGGGCCACGAGCTCGACGACCACTACTTCGGCTCGATCCCGGAGCGGGTGCTGGCCTTCATGATGGAGTCCGAACTGGAGATGAAGAAGCTGGGCATCCCGGTCAAGACCCGCCACAACGAGGTGGCGCCGGCCCAGTACGAGATCGCCCCGATGTTCGAGAACTCGAACGTCGGCTCCGACCACCAGCAGCTGCTGATGCAGACGCTGGAAAACGTCGCCCGCCGCTACGGCTTCGTCTGCCTCCTGCACGAGAAGCCGTTCGCGGGAGTCAACGGCTCCGGCAAGCACAACAACTGGTCGATGGGCACCGACACCGGCACCAACCTGCTCAACCCGGGCGACACGCCGGCGGACAACATCCACTTCCTGTTCTTCTGCACGGCGGTGATCCAGGCGGTGAACAAGCACCAGGGGCTGTTGCGGGCCTCGGTCGCCAACATCGGCCAGGACCACCGGCTCGGGGCCAACGAGGCGCCGCCGGCGATCATCTCGATCTTCCTCGGCGCCGAGCTGGAAAAAGTGTTCGAGGCGATCTCCACCGGCGAGGGCGACCCCAACACCCCGGCCTCCTTCCTCGACCTGGGCACGACGGTGCTGCCGAAGCTGCCACTCGACGGCGGCGACCGCAACCGCACCTCGCCCTTCGCCTTCACCGGCAACAAATTCGAGTTCCGGGCGCTCGGGTCGAGCATGTCGCTGGCCTTCCCGAACACGGTCCTCAACACGATCGCCGCCGAGGCGATCGACGAGCTGGCGGGCAAGCTCGAGGCGAAGCTCGATGCCGGCGCGGCCATGCCCGAGGCAGTGATGGAGATCGTCAAAGACTCCTATCTCGAGAACAAGGTGGTCTGCTTCGGCGGCGACAACTACTCCGAGGAGTGGCACGCGGAGGCCGAGCAGAGGGGTCTGAAGAACCTCCGCACCACGCCGGACGCGCTGCCCGAGGTGGTCGCAGCGGACACGGTCGCCGCCTTCGAGAAGTACAACGTGCTGAACGAGCGCGAGCTCCACTCCCGCTACGACGTCTGGCTCGAGCAGTACGCGATCCGGGCCAACATCGAGGCGGAGGAGAGCTTCTCGATCGCCCAGACGATGCTGCTGCCCGCGGGCCTGCGGCAGCTGGCGCTGATCGGCGAGGCCGGCGTCTCCAGCCTCGAGGGCGAGGTGCGCGAGCTCGTCGACGAGCTGGTCGCCGCGCTCGGCGAGCTGAAGACGGCCAACGCCTACCCGGAGGATCTCGAGGGCCTGGAGCTGGCGACCTACGCCCGCGACAAGCAGCTGGCGGCGATGGTCAAGGTGCGCGAGGCGGCCGACAAGCTGGAGAGGGTCGTCGCCGACGACTTCTGGCCACTGCCGAAGTACGAGGAGATGCTGTTCATCAAGTAGGCCCGGCCGGTGGGTCGGGGGGGTCGCTCGTCGAGGGAGCGTCCTCCCCACCCTCCTCCTGCTCGTCGTCGTTTTCGGGGTTGTCCCGCACGGCGCGGACGATGATGTAGAGGATGGCGAGGGCGCCGACGATCGGGATCATGCCGCCGAAGAGGACCGGCTCCCAGGCCTCTTCGGCGCGAACCAGGATCAGCGCGACGTTGAGCAGCTCGTTCACCGCGGCTCCGGCAGGCCCGGGCCGCCGTCGAGCGGGTTGAGGTCGGCGAGCATCTCCAGCAACTGTGGCTGCGGCGCGTCCTGGTCGATCAGGATCGCGGTACCCGGCCAGGCATAGCGCAGGTAGCGGCCGTAGGCCTGGCGCGAACCGAGGTCGGGCTCGTAGATCCAGGAACCGGTGTTCCAGTAGCGGTTGCGGTCATCGCCGGTGCAGCGGACGTCGTCGAGCGGCTGGTGGGTGTGGGCGAAGACGATCTGCTGCCCCTCCCCACCCCACTCGAGGTTGCGGACGACCTGGGCAAAGGCCTCCAGCGCGTGCTCGGAGGGGTCGCTGCGGGAGACCACCGTCGGCTCCGGGTAGAGCGGTCGCGAGGCGGCCGGTCCGGTCAGCGGCTGCTCGCGCGCCTGGCGCTCGGCCTCGCCGCGGACGACGGCGT
>DATBXZ010000128.1:0-8049 GCA_036513995.1 Solirubrobacterales bacterium
GGTCGCGGCGCTGCAGGCCGCCGGCCTCGACCTGCGCCGCATCCGCGAGGAGCCGACCCCCGCCGGCGCCCCGCGACAGGCCTTCTTCCGGCTCGGCGCGACAATCCTCGAGGTCGTGCAGGAGCCGGCCGAGGCGAGCGAGCGCGCCGGCGGCGACCGCCCCGCGTTCTTCTGGGGGTTGGCCTTCGTCGCTGCCGACCTCGACGCGACGGTCGCCGGGCTCGGCGATCGCGTCAGCGAGATCCGTCCCGCGGTCCAGCCCGGTCGCCGCATCGCCACCCTGCGCCGCTCGGCAGGGCTCTCCGCCCCGGTCGCGCTGATGAGCCCTCCCGCAACCGGGTAGCGAGTGGGCGGCGAGGTCTACGATCCCGGCGATGCTGATCGACGGCCATCCACTCGCCGCCCCCTGCGCACCGCTGAATGACCTCCTGCGCGTCGGGCTGGAAGCGGCGCCGGAGGAGATCGCGCTGGTTTCGGCCGAGCGCTCGCTGGCCTGGCACGAGCTGGAGGCGGAGACGGCGCGGCTGGCCGGCGGCTACCGCGGGATCGGACTGGAGCCGGGGGACCGGCTGGCGTCGCTGATGCCGAACCGGATCGACCTCGTCGTCCACTACCTCGCCTGCTTTCGGGCAGGGCTGATCGCGACCCCGCTCAACTATCGCTACACCCACCGCGAGATCGACCACGCGCTCGCGGTGAGCGGGGCGAGGGCACTGCTCGCCCACGTCGAGCGGGCCGAGGACGTGGGCGCGAGCGAGCTCGTGCCGGGCCTCGACCTCGGCACCGTCGACTACGACGACGAGCGCGGCTTTGCGGCGCTGCTCGAGAGCGCGCCGCTGCAGACCGGTGAGGAGGCCGACCCCGCCAGTCCGGCGGTGATCTTCTTCACCTCCGGCAGCACCGGCCCGGCCAAGGGCGTCACCCACACGCGCGAGTCGCTGCGCTGGATGATCGCCAGCGCCGCCGCCGCTTTCGGGCTGGAGGCGAGCGACTCCTTCCTGCCGGGCTCCTCGATGTCGCACATCGGCTCCTTCCTCTGGGCGTTGAGCACGCTCTCGGTCGGCGGCCGGGTCGTGGTGGCGCGGACGACCGACGGCCACGAGCTGCTGCCGCTGCTGCGCGAGCACCAGCCGACCGTGCTGGCGATGATCCCGGCGGCGCTCTCGGCGCTGATCCGCGACCACGACCTGCAGCCCGGCGACTTTGGCTCGCTGCGGATATGCCGCGCCGGCTCCGACAAGGTCTCGACCGAGCTGCTGCACGAGTTCGCCGCCGCCGCCGGTTTCCCGATCGTCGAGGGCTACGGCATGACCGAGGTCGGGCTGGCGACGTTGAACCCGCCCTCCGGCGACATCAAGCAGGGCTCGATCGGGCCGCCGATCGACGGCTACAGCATCGCCGTGCGCGATGAGGAGGGCGATCCGGTCGGGGCCGAAGCGGTCGGCCGGATCTGGATCCGCACCCGCAGCCAGATGTCCGGTTACTGGGAGGCACCGGCGGCGACGGCGGAGGTCGTGCTCGACGGCTGGCTCGACTCGGGCGACCTGGCCCGGGCCGACGAGGACGGCTATCTCTGGTTCTTCGGCCGCAAGAAGCAGGTGATCGTCCACGACGGCTCCAACGTCAGCCCGCTCGAGGTCGAGGGAGCGCTGGTCGAGCACCCCGCCATCGCCCTCGCCGGTGTCGTCGGCGTCCACGACACGGTCCACGGCGAGAACGTGCGTGCCTACGTCACTCTGCGCGAGGGCGCCGAGCGCCCGTCCAGCGCCGACCTGATCGTCTTCTGCCGCGAGCGCGTCGGCTACAAGGCGCCCGAGGAGATCCTCTTCCTCGAGGAGATGCCACTCAACCCGACCGGCAAGATCGACCGGGTCGGGCTGAAACGGATGGCGGAAGACCACCTGCATCCCCACGGGCTCGATCTATGATCGTCCTCTATGGATGACGCCGTCTCCCGCTACCGGGCCGCCACCGAGGCTGGGGACGTCGACGGGTTCATGGCGACGCTGGCGCCCGACGTCGCGGTCGTCTCGCCGATCTCCGGCCGCATGGTCTTTCGCGGCCAGGACGACGTCCGGATCCTGCTCGGCGCCGTCTACGGGACTCTGAGCGGCCTGCGCTGGACCAACACCGTCGGCGACGGCGAGAGCCAGGTTGCGGTGGGGGAAGCACGCATCGCCGGGGTCGGGATGACCGATGCGATGGTCTTCGACCTGGCCCCCGACGGGCGCATCCAGCGGATCAGCCCCCACCTGCGGCCCTGGCTGGCGCTGACCCTCTTCGCCCTCCTGCTGGGGCCCAAGGTCGCCCGCCACCCGGCGCTGGTCTGGCGCGCGCTGGCCGGCAACCGCTGAGCCCCGGCAAGGGGCTGCCGGCTCAGCCGCCCTGGGCGCCGTATTTGATCGTCTTGCCGGGCTTGGCGCAGATCGTCGGGATGTAGCCGAGCGGGACCTTGAATTCGGCGCTCTTGCACTTGTAGTTCTGCGGGTAGCCGGTCGAGCCGATCTTTTCCTGGCCGTAGGAGAGGCGGAGGAATTCGTAGGCGCTGGCGCACGAGGTTCCTTTGACCGAGATCGCCTTGACGACCGTCGTGTACGTCGTCGAGCCGCCGGAGCCGTCTTCGATCGGGAACTTGACGGGCTTGTTGGCGCAGCTCGTGAACGTGCCCGAGGCCTGCGCCGCCGGCGTCAATGCCACCACCAGGGCGATCAACGCCACCACGCTCGCGAGGATGCCGATCCCGTATCGCCTGCTCGATTCCATTCCAGCCTTTCCGATCGTCGGCGCCCGCTGGCCCCGATTTGCGGTGGAGACTATCTCCGGGCCTGCGATATCGGGAAGCAAGCCGCGCTTAGGAGTGCTTCATGATGCGCACGGTCGAAGCGACCGGCTCGACTTGAGCGATCTTCATCGGCTTCACCCCCTCCCCGTCTCAGCCCTGCTGCTCGGTCGGCCGGATCAGGATCTCGTTGAGGGAGACGTGCCAGGGGCGGGTCACCGCGTAGGCGATCGCGTCGGCGATGTCGTCGGCCTTCAGCATCTCGATGTCGGTGAAGCGTTCGCGTGTTTTCTCCCGGATCCCATCGCGGATATGGTCGGATAGCTCGGTGTCGACGGCGCCGGGCTCGACGATCGTCGACCTCACCTTGCGGCTGGCGAACTCCTGGCGGAAGGACTCGCTGAAGGCGCCGACGCCATGCTTGGTCAGGTTGTAGACGCCGGAGCCGGAACGGGCGATGCGGCCGGCGACAGAACTGACGTTGACCAAGTCGGCGCAGCCCCGCTCCGAGCCCGCGGCGGCGGCGAGCAGGTGGGGGAGGGCGGCGTGGGTGGTGTTGATCAGGCCCTTGAGGTTGAGGTCGATCATCCGGTTCCACTCCTCCGTGGGCGCGTCCTCGATCGGCCCCAGCAGCATCTGGCCGGCGTTGTTGACGACGATGTCGAGCCGACCGAGCTCGTCGACGGTGCGGTCGACGGCAGCGATCGCCTGCGCCTGGTCGGTGATGTCAGCCTCGATCGCCAGGGCGGTGTGTCCCTGCCCGCCGATCTCCTCGGCAAGGCGCTCCAGCCGCTCCAGGCGCCGTGCCGCCACGGCGACCTTGGCTCCCCGCGACGCCAGTGCCCGCGCGGTCGCCTCGCCGATGCCGCTGCTGGCTCCGGTGACGAGTGCAACCGTTCCCTCGAGTGAAGTCATCGCGTTCCCTTCGGTCGTTTCGGCGATCCAACTCCGCTTCGCCTCCAACCTACTTCCCCGATTTCTCCTCCCTAAGCGGTGGCGCCGGGTCGACGCTCGATTAGAAGTTCTCCGCTTGGGGCCCCAGGCGCCCTGGGTAACCCGCGCGCACAAAACGCCGAGCCAGGGGTGTCCGCGGCGGGGATTACGCTCGCCATGCATGCGCCGTTCGTTTAGAAAGCTCGACCGCTCGGCGCTGGCGGCCGTGGTGCTGTTGTCGCTTGCGGCCCTGGCGTTGCCGGCCGGCGCATTCGCGGCGCCCACGCGGGGGACGCTGACACAGCTACCCGGATCGGCCGGGTGCCTGGTCGACCGCTCGGCGCCCTCGGGCTCGTGTCGGGTCACGCGGGCGCTGAAGGGCCCTGGTCCCTTCATGGGCTCACGGGCAATCGCGGTCAGTCCCGACGGCAAGAACGTCTACGTCGCCGCCTCGAAAAGCAACGCGATCGCGGTCTTCGAGCGCAACGCTCGCAGCGGCAGGCTGGTCCAGCCGAGGGGTGCCGCGGGATGCGTCGCCGCCGAAGGGGCGAGCGGCTGTGCCGCGGCCGCCGGGCTCGAGGGGCCCAACTCGGTCGCCGTCAGCCCCGACGGTCGCAGCGTCTACGCGACCTCGCGCACCAGCAATTCCCTCGCCGTCTTCAGCCGCGATCCCAAGACCGGGAGCCTGACCCAGCTTTCCGCCGGTTTCGGCTGCATCTCCGGGCTCCCGATCCCCCTCTGCGCCAGCGGCCGGGCGCTGGTCGGCCCCGACGTCGTCGTCGTCAGTCCCGACGGCAAGAACGTCTACGTCGGTTCCTTCTTCGGCAACGCGATCGCGGTCTTCAACCGTGACCCGGCCTCCGGCGCGCTCGCCCAGGCGGGCGGCAGTGCCGGCTGCATCGCCGAAGCGATCAGCGGCTGCGCCGTCGGCATCGCCCTCGGGGCGGTCGAGGGGCTGGCGGCCACCTCCACCGGCGTCTACGCCGGCAGTGCTCTCTCCAACGCCGTCGCCGTGCTGGCCCGCGACCCCACGACGGGCACCCTCGCGCAGGCCACCGACGGCAGCGGCTGCATCGTCGACAGCCCGCTCAGCGGCTGCACCACCGGCTTCGAAGTCAAGGGCGCGAACGCGGTCGCGGTCAGCCCCGGGGGCAAGGACGTCTACGTCACCTCGCTCTTCAGCAACAGCGTCACCTCCTTCACCCGCGCGATCCCGGCCGGTGGCCTGACCCAGAAGGCCGCTCCCGCCGGCTGCCTGGTTTGGCTGCGCGCCGTCGGCTGCTCGTTCGGCCAGGCGCTGAGCGCGCCCGAGGGGCTCGCCGTCTCACCCGACGGGGCGAACGTCTACGTCGCCGCTTTCGCGACCGGCGCAATCGTGGTTCTCGCCCGCAACAAGTCCGGGGAAGTGACGCAGATGGAAGGGCGCGCCGGCTGCCTCGCCCCGAAGTCGGTCCCGGGCTGCACGCGCGCCGGCGCGCTGCGCGGGGTCAGCTCGGTTGCGCTCAGCCCCGACGGCCGCAATCTCTACTCGACCTCGTTCGCCAGCAACGCCGTCGACATCTTCCGGAGGAACAAATGAGCGAATCGGACGAGCGCAAGGACGGCCTCACGCGCAAACAGCTGCTCGGCTCCGGTGCTACTGCGGCCGGAGCCCTGCTGCTCTCCCAGGGCGCCGGCATCGAGCAGGCGCTGGCCGCCGCGAAAGGGAAGAAGGGCGATGTCGCGGGGATGAACATCATCCTCTTCCTCACCGACCAGGAACGGGCGATCCAGCACTTCCCGCCGAACTGGCTGCGCCAGAACCTGCCGGGCATGCGGCGGCTGCGCCAGCACGGGCTCAGCTTCGAACGCGCCTTCACCAACGCCTGTATGTGCTCGCCCGCCCGTTCGACCCTGATGAGCGGCTATTTCCCCGCCCAGCACGGCGTCAAATACACGCTCGAGGAAGACATGCCGGCGGAAAAGGGCTACCCGCAGGTCAGTCTGCCGGTCGAACTGAAGAACCTGGCGACGGTGATGAAGGCCGCCGGCTACAAAGTCATCTACAAGGGCAAGTGGCACTGCTCGAAGCCGGCGATCGAAGGCGAAGCCAAGCCTTCTGACCTCGAAAAGTACGGCTTCGATCGCTGGAACCCGCCGGACGCCGGTGCCAACCAGAGCGTGCCGGAGGCCGGCGGCGGCTTCATCGACAACGACGGCCGCTTCGTCAACTCGGTCGGGACCGGTGAAGACGAAGGGATCCTCCAGTACCTCGACTCCAACGCGCCGCAGGAACAGCCCTTCTTCATGGTGATCTCACTGGTCAACCCGCACGACGTCCTTTTCTACCCGAGCAAGACCTTCAACGAAGCCGGCTACGACGACTCCTGGCTCGAGGGCAGCATCCAGCCGCCGCGGACCAACGAAGAAGACCTCTCGACCAAGCCCACGGTCCAGGCCGAATTCCTCAAAATCTTCAATCTCACCGGAGCGCCGGAAACCAAAGCCGAAAAGCAGGCCTACCTGAACTACTACGGCAACCTGATGCGCTCCTCCGACAGCTATCTGGTCAACGTCCTCGACAAGCTCGAACAGAACGGGCTATACGAGGACACGCTGATCGTCCGCACCGCCGATCACGGCGAGATGGGGCTCACCCACGGCGGCATGCGACAGAAGAACTTCAACTTCTACGAGGAGGCGACGCGGGTTCCGCTCGTCTACTCCAACCCGAAGCTGTTCCCGAAGCCGGCCGCAACCGATGCCCTCGTCTCCCACGTCGACTTCCTGCCGACACTGGCGAGCCTGGCGGCGGCTCCCACGAGCGCCCGCGCCAACTGGCAGGGCGTGGACTACTCCAGGCTCGTCCTGCACCCGGAGAGCGCGAAGCCGGTCCAGGACTACGTGGTCTTCACCTATGACGACTTCCAGTCGGGGCAGAAGAAACCGCCCTACCCGAAACCGCCGAACCACATCGTCAGCATCCGCGAAGGCCGCTGGAAGCTGGCGAAATACCACGACGTCTCCAACCAGGTGCGCAAAAGGAAGCCGCCGCAGTGGGAGATGTACGACCTCAAGACCGACCCGCTGGAGCAGACCAACCTCGCCTACAAAGGCTACGAACGCAGTGAAGCGCAGGAGAAGCAGTTCCAGCGCCTCAAACGCAAACTCGCCCGGGTCGAAAAGACCCGCCTGAAGCCGCTGTAGCGCCCGCCCGCCGATCGGGGCTGGTCGCTGGTACGGTCGTCGTGGGTTTCGACTTGGACGACTCGCTCTCACAGAAGACGGTGTTGGTCAGCGGCGGCTCGGGGTTTCTCGGCGGCTGGTGCCTGGTCGAGCTGCTGCGGCGTGGCTACCGGGTGCGGACGACCGTGCGAGATCTCGCCAGGGAGCCTGAGGTCCGGACCCGGGTCGAGTCGCAGGTCGACGCCGGCGATCGCCTCTCCTTCTTCGCCGCGGACCTCGGCGGCGACGACGGCTGGGCGCAGGCGGTAGACGGCTGCGACTACGTCCTCCACGTCGCCTCGCCGTTCCCCTCGGGGCAGCCCAAGGACCCCGACGAGCTGATCGTGCCGGCGCGGGAGGGGACGCTGCGGGTGCTGGGAGCAAGCCTCGATGCCGGCGTCGAGCGCGTCGTCGTCACCTCCTCCATCGCCGCGGTGCGGGGTGGGGTGACCGAGGCCGCCGCGCCGCTGACCGAGGAGAGCTGGACCGACGGCGACAACGCCGAGCTGACGCCGTACACACGCTCGAAGGCGATCGCCGAGCGCGCCGCTTGGGACCTCGCCCGCGATCGCGACGCGACCGGGAGGCTGGCGGTCGTCAATCCGGGGGCCATCCTCGGGCCAGCCCTGGGTGAGGAGCAGTCGACCTCGCTGCAGATCGTCGAACGGCTGCTGAAGGGAATGCCGGGAACGCCGCGGATCGGGTTCAGCATCGTCGACGTCCGCGATGTCGTCGACCTGCAGATCAGGGCGATGACCGCCCCCGAGGCAGGCGGCGAGCGGCTGATCGCCGTGGCGCGGTTCCAGTGGATGTCGGATATCGCCGCGGTGCTGCGCGACCGCCTCGGCCCGGCCGCCGCGAAGGTGCCCAAGCGCTCTGTCCCCGACCTCGTGGTCCGCGCGATGGGGATCTTCGATCCCGGGATTCGCTCGATCGCCGGCCAGCTCGGCGAGAGGGTCGAAGTCTCGAGTGAGAAGGCGCAGACCCTGCTCGGCTGGTCGCCCCGCCCGGTCGAGGAGACGATCGTCGATTGCGGGCGCAGCCTCTCCAGCGTGGGAGCGGCCAGCTCCGGATGAAGATGCGCGCGGCGGTGCTGGAGGAGTTCGGCCGGCCGCTGGCGGTGCAGGAGGTCG
>DATBXZ010000129.1:0-8748 GCA_036513995.1 Solirubrobacterales bacterium
ACGGCGCGCAGATAGTCCTCCTCGCCGGCCTCGAGCGACTCGCGCAGGCGCTGCAGCGAGCTGCGGTGGCGCAGCAGCAGGTCGAAGGTCCAGGCCAGCGCCGTCGCCGTCGTCTCGTGCCCGGCCAGCAGCAGCGTCATCAGCTGGTCGCGCAGCTCCTTGTCGCTCATCGTGCCGCCGTCCTCGAACTCGGCCAGCATCAGCATCGAGAGGATGTCGTCGCGGTCGGCGAGGTCGGGCTTCGAGCGGTGCTCGGCGATCTCGGCGAAGAGCAGGTCGTCGACCTCCCGCAGCTGGTTCTCGAAGCGCGCGAAGGCGTTGCCACCGCGGAAGCGGCGGGTGGCGAGGGAGATCAGCTGCGAGCGCGGCGAGGCGGTTTCGGTCAGCACCGTGGCCAGCATCTCCCGCAACCGCTCCAGCCGCGGCCCGTCGGCGACGCCGAAGACGATGCGCAGGATCGCCTCGAGGGTGATCGCCTGCATCCGCGAGTGGATCGGGAACTCCGTGTCCAGCGACCAGGAGTCGATCTCCTCGTCGACGATCTCGTCGAGGATGGCCTCGTAGGAGCGCATCCGCTCGCCGTGGAAGGAGGGCAGCATGAGGCGGCGGCGGGCGAGGTGCTCGGCCCCTTCCTGCAACAGCAGCGACTGCGAGCCGAGGATCGGTTCGAGGATGATGTTGCGCCCCGGCGGCAGCCCGTGCTCGCGCTCCATGTAGAGGGCCTTGATCGCGACCGGGTCGGAGATCAGCACCATCGGCCGCTCGAAGCCGAGGAAGCGAAGGCTGAAGGAGTCGCCGTAGCGCTCCCGGCACTCCTGCATGAAGGCCAGCGGCCGCAGCGTCCAGCGCAGCGTCTGGACGAGCGAGGAGCTGCTGGGTTCGGGGGGCAGCGGCACGGATGCCAGGATCGCAGGGAATGGCCTGGCCGTGGTCCCGCTCCCCGGATGGTTAGCATCGACTTAATGCTGACCCTCGCCGATCTCAAGCTCCATTCCTCGGGCAAGGTCCGTGAGATCTACGAGTGGGAGGACGACCTGCTGATGGTCGCCTCGGACCGGATCTCGATCTACGACGTGGTGATGCCGACCCCGGTCACCGACAAGGGCAAGGTGCTGAACCGGATGTCGGAATTCTGGTTCGACCTGACCGCGGACATCGTCCCCAACCACTTCCTCTCCGACGACGTGCCGGAGGAGGTGACCGAGCGGGCGATGCGGGTGCGGCGGCTGCAGATGTACCCGGTCGAGTGCGTCGTGCGCGGCTACCTCTCCGGCTCGGGCTGGAAGGAATACCGCGAGGGCGGTGCCGTCTGCGGGATCGAGCTGCCGGCGGGGCTGCTGGAGTCCGACAAGCTGCCGGAGCCGATCTTCACGCCGGCGACCAAGGCCGAGATCGGCGAGCACGACGAGAACGTCGACTTCGAGCGGGCGGCGGAGATCGTCGGCGACCGGGCGCTGCTGGAGGAGCTGCGCCGCGTCTCGATCGAGGTCTACCAGCGCGGCGCCGAGCACGCGGCCGAGCGCGGGATCATCCTCGCCGACACCAAGTTCGAGTTTGGCCGCCACGCCGGCGCCGAGGTCGTGCTCGGCGACGAGGTCCTCACTCCCGACTCCTCCCGCTTCTGGCCCGCCGACAGCTACGAGCCGGGCAAGACGCCGCCCTCCTTCGACAAGCAGTTCGTCCGCGACTGGGCCAGCGAGCAGGGCTGGGACAAGACCCCACCGGCGCCGGAGCTGCCGCCCGACGTGATCGAGCAGACCCGCGGCAAATACGTCGAGGCATTCGAGCGGATCACCGGGACGAGCTTCTAGTGCCCCGCGCGCGCGTCCTGATCCGGCCCAAGGAGGGGATCCTCGACCCCCAGGGCAAGGCGGTCGAGCGGGCTCTGCCGGCACTCGGCTTCGAGGGGATCGAGCACGTCCACGTCGGCCGCATGGTCGAGCTCGAGGCGGAGGATCCCGAGCGGCTGGCGGAGCTCTGCGAGAAGCTCCTCGCCAACCCCCTGATCGAGGACTACGAGATCCAGACCCTGTGATCTGGGGCGTTCTCCAGTTCCCAGGTTCCTGTGACGAGAGAGACGCGCTGCACGCCTGCTCGCTGCTCGGCGAGGCGCGGCTGGTCTGGCACGAGGAGCGCGACCTCGACGGCGTCGGCGGCGTCGTCGTCCCCGGCGGCTTCTCCTATGGCGATTACCTGCGGGCAGGCGCGATCGCCCGCTTCTCGCCGGCGATGGAGGCGGTCGCCGAGCTGGCCGCGGCCGGCGGCCCGGTGCTGGGGATCTGCAACGGCTTCCAGGTGCTGTGCGAGGCCGGCCTCCTCCCCGGCGCCCTGCTGCTGAACGAGAGCATGCGCTTCGTCTGCCGCCAGCTCGACCTAGTCGGGGATGGCGGCGAACGACTCTCGATCCCGGCAAAGCACGGGGAAGGGCGTTACTACGCGCCGGACGAGGTGCTCGACGGGCTGGAGGCGAACGGGCAGGTCGCTTACCGCTACGCGCCGGGACAGAACCCGAACGGGTCGGCACGGGACATCGCCGGGGTCAGGAACGAGGCCGGCAACGTGGTCGGGCTGATGCCGCATCCCGAGCACGCGGTCGATCCGCTGACCGGGTCGACCGACGGGCTGCGGGTCTTCGAAGCGGTGGCCGCGGCGGGGGCGCCGGCGTGACGGTCGAGACCGCGAAGCACCGCGAGCTCGGCCTCACCGACTCCGAGTTCGAGCTGATCGTCGAGCAGATGGGGCGCGAGCCCAACACCGTCGAGCTGGCGATGTTCAGCCTGCTCTGGTCCGAGCACTGCGCCTACAAGCACTCGCGCAAGCTGCTCAGGCAGCTGCCCACCGAGGGCGAGCGAGTGGTGATGGGGCCGGGCGAGAACGCCGGCGCCGTCGACGTCGGCAACGGCTACGCGGTCGCCTTCAAGGTCGAGTCGCACAACCACCCGAGCGCGGTCGAGCCCTTCCAGGGAGCGGCGACGGGAGTCGGCGGCATCCTCCGCGACGTCTTCGCGATCGGGGCGCGGCCGATCGCGATCCTCGACTCGTTGCGCTTCGGCGAGCTCGACTCGGCCCGCTCGCGCCATCTGCTCGACGGCGCCGTGCGGGGGATCGGCCACTACGGCAACTCGATCGGCGTGCCCAACGTCGGCGGCGAGATCTACTTCGAGGAGCCCTACGAGCACAACTGCCTGGTCAATGCGATGTGCCTGGGGCTGGCGAAGACCGAGGACATGGTCCGCGCCGCCGCCGCCGGGATCGGCAACACCGTCGTCCTGATGGGCGCCTCGACCGGGCGCGACGGGATCGGCGGCGCCTCGGTGCTGGCCTCGGCCGAGCTCGGCGAGGGCGACGAGGCGAAGCGGCCGACGGTGCAGATCGGTGACCCCTTCGAGGAGTCCAAGGTCCTGGAGTGTTGCCTGGAGCTGCTGGAGAAGGGCCTGCTGGTCTCCCTCCAGGACCTCGGCGCCGCCGGGCTCACCTCCTCGGCCGGGGAGATGGCGGCGGCAGGCGGGGTCGGGATCGACCTCGACGTGGCAAAGGTGCCGCTGCGCGAGGCCGACATGGAGCCCTTCGAGATCATGGTCTCCGAGTCGCAGGAGCGGATGCTGGCGGTAGTCGAGCCGGCGGGTGTGGCCGAGGTGCTGGCGGTCTGCGAGAAGTGGCAGACCGGCTCGGCGGAGATCGGCATGGTCACCGACAGCGGCCAGGTGCGGATCCTGCGCGGCGGCGAGGTCGTCGGCGAGATGCCGGTCGCGGCCCTGGTCGACGGCTGCCCGCTCTATGACCTCGAGCCGGCGGAGCCGGAGGGCTGGATCTACGGCAACCGGGCGACGCTGGCCGCCGGCGTCGCGGCCGAGGACGAGCTGCTGGCGCTGCTCGCCTCCCCCAGCATCGCCTCCAAGCGCTGGGCTTTCGAGCAGTACGACTCGGTGGTCGGCTCGCGCACGGTGCGGCGGCCGGAGTCGGCCGACGCCGCCGTCCTGCAGCTGCCCGAGGCCGGCAACGCGATCGCCGTCTCGATCGACGGCAACGGCCGCCGCGTCGCCTGCGACCCCCACGCGGGGACGATCGAGGCGGTGCTCGAGTGCGCCCAGAACCTCGCCTGCGTCGGCGCCGAGCCGCTCGGCCTGACCAACTGCCTCAACTTCGGCAACCCGGAGAAGCCGGCGACCGCCTGGCAGCTCGACCGCTCGGTCAGCGCCCTGGCCGAGGCCTGCACGGCGCTGGGGGTCCCGGTCGTCGGCGGCAACGTCTCCCTCTACAACGAGGGACCGGACGGCCCGATCTACCCGACCCCGGTGGTCGGCATGGTCGGCGAGCTGCCGGATCCGGGCCAGGTCGCCGGCAGCTCCTTCGTCAGGGAGGGCGACGCGATCGCCCTGATCGGCCCCTTCTCCCCCAACCTCGCCGGCTCCGAGCTGGCCAAGCAGCGCGGTGCGCTCGACCGGGGCCTACCGCAACCGGACGTCGGCGCCGTCGCCGCGGCCTGCGCGACGGTCCGCGACGCGGTCCGCGCCGGCCGGCTCGCCTCCGTCCACGACGTCAGCGACGGCGGCCTCGCCTGCGCCCTGGCCGAGTGCGCGATCGGCGCCGGTCTCGGCTGCCGAGTCGACGTCCAGCACCTGCGCGACCGCGGCTGCTCGCCCGAGGAGGCCCTCTTCGGCGAGGGCAGCGGCGGCTTCCTGGTCAGCGGCGAGCGCGGCGAGCTGGAAGCACTCGGCGGCGTCTTCCTAGGCGAGGTCGGCGGCAGCACGATCGAGATCGCCGCCGGCGACCGCAGCCTCGTCGTCGGCCTCGGCACCGCCGAGAGCGCCTGGCGCTCGCTGCCGGCGCAGGCCGAGCACGACGGCGCCTGAGGCGAGCGCGGCGAAGACCGAGAAGAGGTAGGCGCTGTCGGAGACGCTGAGCGCTTCCGGCAGGCTCGCCGGTTCGCCGACGATCGCGACCAGGATCGCGGTGCCGAGCACGGCGCCGACCTGGCGGAAGGCGGCGTTGACGGCGCTGGCGGTGGCGAAGCGGTCGTCGGGGATGTCGCGGACCGAGGCGGCGCCAAGGGTCGGGAAGGCGAGGCCGATGCCGATGCCGGTCAGGCAGGCGCCGGGCAGCCAGAGGCCGAGCCAGTCGGGCGTGGCGCCGGCCGAGCGCAGCACCATCACCCCGGCGGCGAAGAAGAGCGTGCCGGGGACGATCACGGCGCGGTGGCCGAAGCGGTCGGCGAGCTTGCCCGCCGGGCCCGCGACGACGGTCGAGAGCGCCGGCCCCGGCAGGGTCGCGGCGCCGGCCTGGAGCACGGTGTAGCCCCAGATCGAGGTGAGGAAGAGGACGTTGCCGAGGATCAGCGAGAAGAAGGCGGCGGCGAAGAGCAGGGTGCCGAGGTTGCCGACGGCGAAGGAGCGGTGGGCGAAGAGAGCCGGTTCGACGATCGGGCGCGGGTGGCTGCGGCTGCGGACGGCCACGCCGGCGAGCAGGATCGCGGCCGCCGCGAAGCAGCCGAGCGTGGCAGCGGAGCCCCAGCCCCAGTCGTTGCCCTCGACGATCGCCAGCGTCACCGTCGCCAGCGCGAGCGCGAGCATCGCCGCGCCCGGCAGGTCGGGCAGGCGGCTGTCGAGGATCTTCGGGCGCGGCAGGCGGCCGCGGCCAGCGATCAGGACGGCAGCGCCGAGCGGCAGGTTGACGAGGAAGACCAGGCGCCAGTCGGAGAGCTCGACCAGCGCCCCTCCCAGGGTCGGCCCGACCGCTGCCGCGGCGGCCGCGGCAGCGCCCCAGAGCCCGACCCCGGCGGCGCGGCGCTCGGCCGGGAAGCTGTCGAGGACGATTGCCAGCGAGGCGGGCGCGATCAGCGCCGCGGCGATCCCCTGGACGACGCGGAAGGCGATCAGCAGCGGCAGCGACGGGGCCGCCGCGCAGAGCAGGCTGGCGGCGGTGAAGCCGGCGATGCCGAGCAGGAAGATGCGGCGGTGGCCGAAGCGGTCGGCGAGCCCGCCGGCCGGGACCAGCAGGGCGGCGATGACGACGAAGTAGCCGTCGAGCACCCAGGAGAGCGCATCCCTCCCCGACCCCGCGAAGGAGGAGGAGATGTCCGGGAAGGCGATGTTGACGATCGTCGTGTCGAGGAAGGCGACGAAGGCGCCCGCGCAGGCGATCGCGATCGCGCTCTTTCTATGACGCTGGTCATACATCGCGGCCGCAGCATAGACTATGTCCGTGGGCATAGCGAGGATCGCCGACGGTCAGCCGAGCGAGCGCAAGCGCCGCGATGGCCGCGCGCTGCTGCTCAACGGGGCCAGGCAGCTGCTGGCCGAGAAGGGCTACGCGGGGATGGAGCTGCGCGACGTCGCCGCGCGCGGCCATGCGCCCCGCGGCTCGATCTACCACCACTTCCCCGGCGGCAAGCGCCAACTCGCGGTCGAGGCCGCCGGGCTGGAGGGGACGATGATCCGCAACCTGATCGAGCGCTCGCTCGAGGAGCGCGGGCTGAAGGAGACGCTCTCGATGTTCGGTGAGGTCTTCCGCCGCCGCGTCGCCGACCACCCGGAGCGGATCGGCTGCCCGGTCGCCGCCGCCGCCCTGGCCCGTCCCGAGGACGCCGAGCTGGCCGCCGTCGCCACGGCCGCCTTCCAGAGCTGGGAACGGCCGATCGCCGCGGCACTGCGGGACGAAGGCGTCAGCGCCGGCGACGCCGAGGCCTTCGCCGGCCTCGTCGTCTCCACGGTCGAGGGCGCTCTGCTGCGCGCCCGCGCCGCCGGCAGCCAGCAGCCGCTGGACTCCGCGATCGGTGGGCTCGGGCAGGCGCTCGAGGCGCTGCTCGCCGCTGCTACCCTGCCGGGGTAGGCAGTCCGCCTGCGCGTCCCGTCTCTCTATACAGCGAGGAACACGCGCTTTTGACTACCGCCGAGCGGCCCTTGACCGACCGCGATGGACCCCGCGACGAGTGCGGTGTCTTTGGCGTATACGCACCCGGCCACGACGTTGCCCGGCTGGCCTACTTCAGCCTCTACGCGCTGCAGCACCGCGGTCAGGAGTCGGCCGGGATCGCCACCTGCGAGGGCGGCCACATCACCACCCTGCGCGACTCCGGCCTCGTCTCCCAGGTCTTCGACGAGGAGAAGCTGAAGGCGCTGGAGGGCGACATGGCGATCGGCCACGTGCGCTACTCGACCACCGGCGGCGGCTCCTGGGAGAACGCGCAGCCGGTCTGGCGCGACGACGGCCGCGAGGTGGCGCTGGCCCATAACGGCAACCTGACCAACGCGGTCGAGCTCTGGGCCGAGCTGAAGGAGCGTGGGATCGACTTCCGCGGCACCTCCGACTCGGAGATCATCGCCGCCCTGCTCTCCTCCCACGGCGGCAAGCTGATCGAGGACGCGGTCAGCGAGGTGATGCCGCGGATGGAGGGTGCCTACTCGACGGTGGTGATGACCAAGCACGCGATCGTCGCCTTCCGCGACCCGCACGGGATCCGGCCGCTCTCGCTGGGCCGGCTCGGCGACCGCTTCGTCGTCGCTTCCGAGAGCTGCGCCTTCGACATCATCGGCGCCGAGCTGATGCGCGAGGTGCACCCGGGCGAGATGGTCAGCCTGACCGAGCGCGGGCTGGAGACGCGGCAGGTGGTCAAGGCCGAGCGCAAGGCGACCTGCGTCTTCGAGCACATCTACTTCTCCCGCCCCGACAGCCGCCTCGAGGGCCGGGTGCTGCAGCAGGTGCGCGGCAAGATGGGCGAGCTGCTCTGGCACGAGTCGCCGGTCGAGGCCGACCTGGTGATCTCGGTGCCGGACTCCGGCAACCCGGCGGCGGCGGGCTTCGCACGTGCCTCCGGGCTGCCGCGCGACGACGGCCTGATCAAGAACCGCTACGTGGCGCGGACCTTCATCCAGCCCGGCCAGGAGCTGCGCAAGCACGGGCTGCGGCTGAAGTTCAACCCGTTGCCGGAGATCGTCGCCGGGCAGCGGATCGTCGTCGTCGACGACTCGATCGTGCGCGGCAACACCACCCGCCAGATCGTCGGCATGCTGCGCGACGCCGGCGCCAAGGAGGTCCACCTGCGGATCTCGGCGCCGCCGATCCGCAACCCCTGCCACTACGGCGTCGACATGTCGACCCGCGAGGAGATGATCGCCCACAAGCGCTCGATCGGCGAGATCGCCGAGGAGCTCGACGCCGACTCGCTCGCCTACCTCTCGATGGAGGGCGTCTACGAAGCGATCGGCGGTGGCCCCGAGGACCACTGCGACGCCTGCTTCAGCGGCAACTACCCCCTCGGCGATCCCGACGACGCGAACGGCAAGTTCGCCTTGGAGGACGTCGCGGTAGTTCCAGCCAGCGGCTAGCTTCCCGCCGGTGAGCGACTTCAAGATCGTTGTCCTAGCCTCCGGATCTGGCACCAACCTGCAGGCGATCCTCGATCGGTTGCACCGGCGCGACGGAATCGAGGTGGTCGGGGTCGGGTCCGACAAGCCGGACGCATGGGCGCTGGAACGGGCGCAGGTGGAGGGGGTCCCGACCGCGGTCTTTGCCCGCGACAGATACGAGGACCGGGCGGCGCGCGACGCCGACATGGGCGAGTGGATCGAGTCGCGGGGCGCCGACCTCGTCGTCCTCGCCGGCTACATGCAGTTGCTCAGCGACGGCTTCGTCGCCCGCTTCCGCAACCGCGTGGTCAACATCCACCCCGCCCTGCTGCCCGCCTTCCCCGGGCTCGACGCGATCGGGCAGGCGCTGGACGCTGGCGTGGAGACGACCGGGGTGACGGTG
>DATBXZ010000130.1:0-14591 GCA_036513995.1 Solirubrobacterales bacterium
CTGCGCCTGGCCCGGGCCGAGGGCGCGACCCTGATGCCCGCCTACCTGGCGGCGGTGCCGCTGCAGCTGCCACTCGGCTGCTCGCTGCCCGCCGAGGCGGGGCGGGCGATGCCGATGCTGGAGGCGATCGAACAGCGCGCCACCGCCCAGGGGGTCGCCGTCGACGCCCGCATCGAGCGCGGTCGCTCCTACCGCCATGCCCTCGAGCGCCTGCTCGAAGACGAGCCGGTCGACCGCGTCGTCGTCCCCGCCCACGCCAACGGCGGCGAGGGCCTCACGGGCGAGGATCTCGTCTGGTTGCTGCGCCGGGCTCCCGCCGAGGTTCTGATCCTGCGCCCGGCGCCGGACGACGAGCGGCGACTCTCGGTCGCGGCGCCGGTCTGATCAGCGCGGAGCCAGGCCCATCCGCAGCGCTCCCGCGGCCTCCAGCATCGCCGCCCGGGCGGTGCGGCTGATCGCGGTGTGGTTGGCGAAGCTGTGGACCAGGCCTGGATGGCGGCGCAGCGCCACCTGGACGCCGGCCTCGCGCATCCGCAGCGCGTAGGCCTCGCCCTCGTCGCGCAGCGGGTCGAAGCCGGCGGTGGCGACGTAGGCGGGCGGCAGGCCGGTCAGGTCCGGCGCCAGCAGGATCGAAGCCCGCGGGTCGGCGGCGTCGCTGCCGGGGGGCAGGTAATGCCGCTCGAAGGCATCGCTGTCGCCTTTGGTCAGCAGGAAGCCCTCCGCGAAGAGTCGCCGCGAGGGGAAGTCGCCGGCGGCGTCGGTGGGCGGATAGAGCAGCAGCTGCATCGCGGGCATGGCGCCGCCACCGGCGCGGGCCAGCAGGCTGACCACGGCGGCGAGGTTGGCGCCGGCGCTGTCGCCGGCGACGCCGATCCGCGCCGGGTCGATCCCCAGCTCGGCGGCGTTGACGGTGATCCAGGCGAAGGCGGCCCAGGCGTCTTCGACGGCGGCCGGGAAGGGATGCTCGGGCGCCAGCCGGTAGTCGATCGCGAGCACGGCGGTCCCCGCCGAGGCGGCGAGGAAGCGACAGACGCCGTCGTGGGTGTCGAGGTCGCCCACCACCCAGCCGCCGCCGTGGAAGTAGATCGTCAGCGGCAGCGGCGCCCCGGGTGCCAGCCCGCCGGGAACGTAGAGCCGGGCCGGGATCGGCCCGCCCTGGCCGGGCACCTGCAGCGCCTCGACCCGCGCCATCGGGATCGGCGGCTGGGCACCGGTCACCTTGGCCTCGGCCCGGGTGTGCGCTCGCGCCTGCTCGATGCCCATGCCGTCGAGGAACGACATGCTCCCGACCAGCTCCGCGAGCTTGACCAGCACGTGCGTGTCGCTCGCCAGCGTCTGCCCGTCGATCGTCGGCGGCGCCCCGAACAGCCGCCGCTGCGCCCGCGGCGATAGCCCGAGGGCCCGCTTCAAGACCCGGTGCTCGGCACGCGACGGGAGACGGGGAAGGGAGGCCATCGGCGGCTGCCAGGCTACGCTATCGACCATTGCACCGAGTGATGTCATAACCGGCCTTCCTCCCGGTCCGCGGATGCCGCGGGCCCTGCAGACGGCGATCTGGTCGCGGCAGGCGCAGTGGATGCTCGAGCAGAGCCGGGCCCGCTTCGGCGACATGTTCACGCTGAGGATCGCCAACGAAGACACCTGGGTGATGCTCTCCGACCCCGAGCTCGTCAAGCAGGTGTTCACCGGGGACCCGCGGGTCTTCCACGCCGGCGAGGGCAACCAGATCCTGCGCCCGATCCTCGGCGAGAACTCGGTCCTGGTCCTCGACGAGAAGCCGCACATCAGCCAGCGCCGGCTGCTGCTGCCGCCTTTCCACGGCGAGCGCATGCAGGGCTACGGCGAGACGATGGCCGCGATCGCTGCCCGCGAGATCGAGAGCTGGCCCAGCGGCACCCCCTACAAGCTGCGGCCGCGGATGCAGGCGATCACGCTGGAGATCATCCTCGAGACGGTTTTCGGCGTCCACGACCGCGCGCGCATGGACCCGCTGCGGGCAGCGCTGCGCGACTTCCTCGACCTCACCACCGACCCGCGCCTGCTGCTGCCGGTGATCCTGATCGGCCCCGAGCGGATCCGTCACATCCCCGCCTTCCGCCGTCGGGTCGAGCGGGTCGACGAGCTGATCTACGCCGAGATCGCCGAGCGCCGTGTCGCCGAGGACCTGGCCGAGCGCGACGACATCCTCTCGGTGCTGGTCGCCGCCCGCCACGAGGACGGCAGCCCGATGAGCGACGCCGAGATCCGCGACGAGCTGCTGACCCTGCTGGTCGCCGGCCACGAGACCACCGCGACCGCCCTCTCCTGGGCGATGGAGCGCCTCAGCCGCCATCCGGACAAGCTCGAGCGCTTGCGCGCCGAGGCCCTGGCCGGGGGAGAGGAGCCCTACCTGACGGCGACGATCCAGGAGACCCTGCGCCTGCGACCGGTGATCGTGCTGGTGATCCGCAAGCTGACCGAGCCGGTCGAGCTCGGTGGCTACGAGCTTCCCGCCGGCGTCGCCGCCACCCCCAGCATCCACCTGATCCACCGCCACCCCGAGATCTACTCCGAGCCGGAGCGCTTCCTCCCCGAGCGCTTCCTCGACAACCCGCCCGGCACCTACACCTGGATCCCCTTCGGCGGCGGCGTTCGCCGTTGCCTCGGCGCCGCCTTCGCCCAGTTCGAGATGGCGGTGGTCCTCAGGGAGCTGGTCAAGCGCCACCAGATCCGCCCGGCCAGCCCGAAGCCGGAGCGCCCCTTCCGCCGCGCCATCACCGAGACCCCCCGGCACGACGCCGAAGTGGTTCTCAGCTGAGTGCGGGGAAATCCTCCCCGGTGGGGAGGAGGCGGAGGATGAGGAGAACGGCGGCCCCGACCACGTAGACGGTCGCGAGGATCGCGTAGACCCTGCTGCCGATATCGACCCCTTGGTCGACGATCGCGAGGATCGCCAGGGCGATGAAGAGAGCCAGAGCGCCGATGGCGGCGATGCGGACGAGCCGAGTCCCACCGTCCTCGCCGGGGCGGACCGTCGCCAGCAGCACGCAGGTCGCCGAGCTGGCGATCGCCAGTAGAACGGTGATTCCGCCGACCGTGCCGCTGGTCCCGCCGAACCCGAATCCAAACAGGAAGCCGTCGTTCTTCCAGATCGAGACGACGGTTGCGCCGAGAGCCAGCAGCGAGAGCGTTGTGGTCACAGCCCCGACCAAGGCGAAGCGTGGCTGCCAGTGAGCAAGCGCGACCCCGGCCGACCCGAAGACCGTGAACAGGATCACCGCCAGCGCAGTCCCGAGCGTCTGGGATGCCTGCCTGTCGATGTCCGACCCGGTCAGCTCGATCGAGACGAAGACCAGTCCCACGATCACCCCGACCGCGATCACCAGATCACGAAGATTCCAACCCTTGCCGTGCTCGATACCCATCCCTGCCTCCCCTGACTAGGACGATCCGATCTGCGCGGCGACCTACAAACTCAGCCGCAGCCGGTGTTGTTGCCGCACGAAGAGCACGTGTAGCAACTGCCGGTCCGCTGCATCATGCCGCCGCACTGCTCGCAGGCGGGGCCGAGGTCGAGGCCGGACATCTTCGCCGGGCGCACCGGCGGGGAGTCGGTCATCGCCGACGCCGCCGGGACCGGCTTGCCGGCCTTGGCCGTCGCGCCGCCGTTGCCGTTGCCGGGCTTGGCGTGGCCGTTGCCGCCGTTGGTCGGGCCGGCGGTGTCGGTCGCCAGGCCGATGCTGAGCTGGGACGTCTCCGCATCCTGCTTGGCCCGCACCTCCGAGGTCATGATCCCGAGTTCCTCCAGCGTCTCGGTGTCCTCGATGAAGCGGCTCGCCACCCAGCGCATGATGTAGTCGGGCAGCGATTTGGCGAAGGGGATCTCCGGGTTGCCGGTGATGCCCTCGGGCTCGAAGCGCATGTAGCTGAACTTGCGCACGAAGTCTTCGAGCGGCACCCCGTACTGGAGGCCGAGCGAAATCGCCGTCGCGAAGGCGTTCATCAGCCCCCGCATCGTCGAGCCCTCCTTGCCGATGTCGGTGAGGAAGATCTCGCCGACCGAGCCGTCCTCGTATTTGCCGGCGGTGATGTAGCCCTCGTGGCCGGCGATCGCGAACTTGTGGGTGATCGATTCGCGCTCGCGCGGCATCCGCTTGCGCTCCGGCGGCCCGGCCACGACCTCGGGCTCGGCGCCCTTCTCGTCCTGGGCATCGGTGCGCAGCGCCTGCGCCGTCTTCGAGCCGTCGCGGTAGATCGCCAGCGCCTTCAGGCCGCCGTTCCAGCCGCGCGTGTAGGCATCGGCGATGTCCTCGATCGTGGCGCTCTGCGGCAGGTTGACCGTCTTCGAGATGGCCCCGGAGATGAACGGCTGCGTCGCCGCCATCATGTCGATGTGGCCGGTGTGGGAGATCGCCCGCTCGCCGACCGCGACGTCGAAGACCGGCAGGTGCTCGTCCTTCAGGCCCGGCGCCCCGACGATCGTGTTCTTCTCGGCGATGTGGGCGTTGATCTGGTCGATCTCCGCCTCCGAGTAGCCCATCGCGTCGAGTGCCATCGGCACCGACTGGTTGACGATCGTCATCTGCCCGCCGCCGACCAGCTCCTTGAACTTGACCAGCGAGAAGTCGGGCTCGATCCCGGTCGTGTCGCAGTCCATCAGGAAGCTGATCGTCCCGGTCGGGGCCAGCACCGTCGCCTGCGCGTTGCGGTAGCCGTGCTCCTCGCCGAGCTCGACCGCCTCGTCCCAGGCTCGCTGCGCGGCCTCGAGCAGGTCGCCCTTGATCCCGCTCGGGTCGACCTCGTGGGAGGCGTCGCGGTGCATCCGCATCACCCCGTTGTGGGGCTCGCGGTTCTTCTCGTAGGCCTCGTAGGGCCCGGTCGCCCCACCGGCGATCAGCGCCGACTGGCGGTAGGCGCGGCCGGTCATCAGCGCCGTGATCGCGGCGGCGACGTTGCGGCCGGTATCGGAGTCATAGGGAAGGCCGTCCGACATCAGCAGGGCGCCGAGGTTGGCGTAGCCGAGGCCGAGCTGGCGGAAGGAGTTGGCGTTGGCGGTGATCTCCTCGGTCGGGTAGGAGGAGAAGCCGACGACGATCTCCTGCGCCAGGAAGACGATGTCGACCGCGTGCTCGAAGGGCTCGACTTCGAAGCTGCCGTCCTCGCGGCGGAATTTCATCAGGTTGAGCGAGGCCAGGTTGCAGGCCGAGTCGTCGACGTGCATGTACTCGCTGCAGGGGTTGGAGGCGTTGATCCGGCCCGACTCCGGGCAGGTGTGCCAGCGGTTGATCGTGGTGTCGTACTGGATGCCGGGATCGGCGCAGCGCCAGGCGGCGTCGGCGATCTGGTTCATCAGCTCGCGCGCGTCCAGCGTCTTCACCGACTCGCCGGTGGTGCGCGCGGTCAGGTGCCACTCCTCGCCGGCGGCGACGGCCTCCATGAAGTCGTCGGTGACCCGCACCGAGTTGTTCGCGTTCTGGTACTGGATCGAGGTGAAGCCCTCGCCGTCGATCGACATGTCGAAGCCGGCGTCGCGCAGCGCCTCCGCCTTCTTCTCCTCGTCGGCCTTGCACCAGACGAAGTGCTCGATGTCCGGGTGGTCGACGTCGAGCACGACCATCTTCGCGGCCCGCCGCGTCTTGCCGCCGGACTTGATCGTCCCCGCCCAGGCGTCGGCGCCGCGCATGAAGCTGACCGGCCCGCTGGCGGTGCCGCCCTTCTGCAGCGGCTCCATCGAGCCGCGGATGTTGGAGAGGTTGATGCCGGAGCCGGAGCCGCCGCGGAAGATGTTGCCCTCTTTGGTGTTCCACCCCAAGATGCTCTCCATGGTGTCCTCGACGCTGAGGATGAAGCAGGCCGAGCACTGCGGTTTCTCCTCGAAGCCGACGTTGAACCAGACCGGCGAGTTGAAGGCCGCCTTCTGGTTGAGCAGGATCGAGGTCAGCTCCATCTCGAAGGCGTCGGCGTCTTCCTCGGAGGCGAAGTAGCCGCCCTCGCGGCCCCAGTTGGAGATCGTCCCGGCGACGCGGCCGATCATCTGTTTGACCGAGTTCTCGCGCTCGGGGCTGCCGAGCTGCCCGCGGAAGTACTTCTGGGCGACGATGTTGGTCGCGTTCTGGGACCAGCTCTTGGGAAACTCGACCCCGCGCTGCTCGAAGGCCGGGCTCTCCGGATTGCCGATCACCGCGTCGCGGATCTCCCACTCGATCTGGTCGAAAGGATGCACGCCGGCAGTCGAGAACCGCCGCTCTATAGAGAGGCCCTTGAGACCGTTTTTGGGAGTGCTTATGGCGGTCTGGGACATCGAACTTCTCCTCTCGCAGCGACTTTCAGGGGTAACTACGCAGGATCGTCTTCACCTCGGACGGAAAGCGCCTCCGATTTCGCAAATAAGGGACGGAATCGCAGGGCGCGCCTCCTCCACATGGTGGCAACTTCGCATTCTCGGCACTTATGAGGGGTACCCTGGGTTCATGGCCGAAGACCTGCGCCGGGGCGCGGAGCGGATGGGGGAGCGGGCGAGCGCCGCCCGCGACGCGATGGGCGAACGCGCGACCGCGGCCAAAGAGGCGACCGCCGACGCGATCGCGCTGGTCAAGCCGAAGCTGCGCGGCGTCTCCCACGAGTGGGCCTTCTTCCTCTCGCTCGGCTTCGGGGTCGCCCTGATCGTCCTCGCGAAGACGCCGAAAGCGACCCTCGCGGTCGCGATCTACGCGGTCAGCCTCTCGGCCCTGTTCGGCACCAGCGCTCTCTACCACCGGGTCAACTGGACCCGGCCTCAGGTGCGCCAGTGGATGCGCCGCCTCGATCACTCGATGATCTTCTTCCTCATCGCCGGCACCTACACGCCCTTCGCCCTGCTCGTCCTCGAAGGCCCGCTCGCCGACGCGATCCTCGCCGTCGTCTGGATCGGCGCCATCGCCGGGGCGATCGTCGAGATGGTCTGGATCGACCACCCGAAATGGGTGGCGGCGATCATCTACCTCTCGCTCGGCTGGGTCGCCGCCGCCGCCTTCCCCGAGCTCTGGTCGCAGATGGGCGTCGCCGGCACCCTGCTCGTCGCCGCCGGCGGTCTTCTATATACGGCGGGGGCCGTCGTCTACGCGACCCAGCGGCCCAATCCCAACCCGGCGATCTTCGGTTACCACGAGGTCTTCCACCTGCTCGTGATCGCCGCCGCCGTCGCCCACTTCTCGGCGATCGCCTTCTTCGCCCTGCCGCACGCCTAGGCCGCAACCCGCTCTTGGGCGAATTCCTCGGCCTCCTCGGCGGCGGCGATCAGCTCTGCGAGGAGCTCCTCCAGCCGCTCGGACTGCTGCGGCTCCAGCTCCAGGTGGCCGTCGACCAGCTGCTTGTCGGCCCGGGCCACCGGCAGCTCGGCCTCGATCACGCGGCCGCCGAGGGCGCCGAGGACCTTGCGGGTCTCGGCCTGGGCCCAGACGGCGCCGAACATCCCGGTCGAGGCGCCGATCGCGGCCGCCGGCTTGCCCGCGAGGGCGCTCTGGCCGGCCGGGCGCGAGGCCCAGTCGAGCGCGTTCTTCAGCTGGCCGGGGATCGAGTGGTTGTACTCCGGCGTCGCCACCAGGACGGCGTCGGCGTCGCGGATCGCCTGGCGCAGCTCGAGCACGGAGGCCGGGGTGCGCTCCAGTTCGAGGTCCTCGTCGTAGGGGGGGATCTCGCGCAGGCCCTCGAACTCGATCAGCTCCGCCCCGGCGGGCAGCCGCTCGGCGGCCGCCCGCAGCAGGGCGCTGTTGAGCGAGTCCCGGCGCAGGCTGCCGGCGATGCCCAGGACCCGCATGGCTACTCGGCCTCCGCGACGAACTCGAGCTCGACGGCGATGTCGACCTCGTAGTCGAGCGCCTGGCCGCCGCTGGGCAGGTCGGCCTGCCAGTCGAGGCCGAAGCTGCGACGGTCGACCCGGGTCGCCAGCGAGAGGCCGACGCGGGCGTTGCCGCCGAGGTCCGCTCCGACCTGGCCGATGCGGCCGCTGGCCTCGACCTCGTGGGTGGTGCCGCGGATCTCGAGGTCACCGCGCACCGTCACCTCGCTGCCCTCGCCGAGCTCGATCGCGGTCGAGCGGAACTTCAGCTGCGGGTAGCGCTCGGCGTCGAAGAAGTCGGGGGAGGCGAGGTGGCCCTTCAGCGCCTCCTCGTCGATGTCGATGCTGGCGACCTCGACGGTGCCCTCGAGCTTCGGTGCCTCGCCGCCCTCGAGCGTGGCGGCGTAGTCGAGAAAGCCGCTGCGGAAGGCGGAGACGCCGTTGTGGATGACGGCGAAGTGGATCGTCGAGTGGATCGGGTCCACCTTGTAGGTCCCGGCCGGTACCTGCTGCGAGACGGTCTGCGTGGTCATTTCGAATCCCTTCCTAAAGACTGTTGTCAGATAAACGATTGACGCAGAAACAATCGTAGCAGAAAAGCTTGTAGATACAACTATTGTCACGACAAGGGTCATCTGTCACAATCAGAGGACGATGAGCGACCAGGCGACCGTCACCAGTCACAAGCCCACCTGCCCGGCCAACACCCCGCACGGGGAGGCCTGGGGAGCGCTCGCGCGCACCCATGCCGCGGTCAGCCAGCGGCTGCAGGAGGCGCTCGCCCAGGGCGATTTCCCACCGCTGCCCTGGTATGAGGTGCTCGCCGCCGTCGCCGAGGCGCCCGAGCAGCGGATGCGGATGGGGGACCTCGCCGAGGCCCTGGTCATCACCCGCGGCGGCCTCACCAAGCTGGTCGACCGCCTGGTCAAGGCGGGCCTGCTGGAGCGGACCTTCTGCGAGACGGACCGCCGCGTCAGCTACGCGACCCTGTTGCCGGCCGGCGTCACCCTGCTGGCGGAGATGCGGCCGGTGATCGTCGGCGAGCTTGAGCTCGCCTTCTCGGCCAACCTCAGCGTCGAGCAGGCGAACGAACTGCGCGAGACGCTCGACGGCGTCCGCGCCAACGCCTGCGCCGGCGTCGCTTAGCCGGCGATCGCCCGGGGCCTCAGGCCAGCGCGGCGGCGGCCCGCTCTTTGGCGGACTCGATGGTCGCCAGCACCGCCGTCTCCTGCCCGTCGCGCAGCAGCTCGACCGGGTCGGGGTCGCTGTTGACGATCCCCTCGAAGAACTCCTTGCGGTCCTGGTAGGTCGGCAGCGTCCCCTTCGCCCAGCCGCGGGCGTCGTTGAGGATGATCGCCAGCCGCGCGTACTCCTCGCCGAACAGCTCTGCGACCTCGCGCTTCATCCGCTTCGCCAGGGCGGGGGAGGCGCCGGCGGTGGAGATCGCGATCGCCAGCGGCCCGGTGCGGACGATCGCCGGCAGGATGAAGTTGCACAGCGGCGGCACGTCGACGATGTTGACCAGCATCGCCCGCCGCTCGGCGTCGTCGAAGACGGCGATGTTGACGTCGGTGTCGTCGGTGCAGGCGATCGCCATGAAGGTGCCCTCGAGGTCGGCGGCGCCGGCGTACTCGCGTTGCTCCCACGCGATCGAGCCCTCCCGCGCCAGGTCCTCCAGCTGCGGGTGGGCGACCGGCGCCAACAGGGTCACGTCGGCGTCGCAGGCGAGCAGGCCCTCGACCTTCTCGAGCCCGATGTCGCCGCCGCCGACGACCAGGCAGCGCCGCCCCTTCAGTTTCAGGCAGGCGATGTAGAAGGGGGTCTCGAGCATGTCCCGCACGCAGGACTGGTCGCAGATCCCCTTGCGGAGCTGGCAGACGCACTCCTTGCCGGCATAGGCCTGGGCGGGCATAGGGGAAGGTTAGTGATCGCCCGTCAGATCGAATCGAGCGTCAGCCGCAGGCCCGCGTCGAGGCCGGTCTGCGGGCGCCAGCCCAGCTCGCGCTCGGCCCGGCCCGCGTCGAGGGTGATGCGCTGCACCTCGCCCGCCCGCGGCGGCGCGAGCTCCGGCTCGAAGCTCTCGGCCTGGCCGAGCCGCCCCAGCGCCTCGGCCAGTTCGAGCACGTTGGTCTCGATCCCGGTGCCGAGGTTGACCGGGCCGTTCACCGTCGACTCCGCCGCGACCAGCGCCGCCGCGACCACGTCGCCCACATATATGTAGTCGCGGGTCTGGGTGCCGTCGCCGAACACGGTCGGCCGGCCGCCGGACTGCAGCAGGCCGCAGAAGATCGCGATCACGCCCGCCTCGCCGAGCGGGTCCTGGCGCGGGCCGTAGACGTTGCCGAGCCGCAGGGCGATGCTGGACAGCCCGTAGAGGCGCTCGTACAGGGCGAGGTAGCCCTCGGCCGCGAACTTGCTCTGGCCGTAGGCGGAGAAGGGGGCGATCGCCGTCGACTCGTCGAGCGGCAGCTGCTGTCCCTCGCCCTCGCCGTAGATGGCGCCGCCGGTGGACACGAAGACGAACCGCTTCGCGTCGGCCGCGCGGGCCGCATCGAGCACGTTGGCGGTGCCGCCGATGTTGATCGCGGCGTCGAAGGCGGGGTCCTCCAGCGACTTGCGAACGTCGATCTGCGCGGCGAGGTGGAAGATCGTCTGCGGGCGCCGCTCACCCGCCAGCGCGGTCAGCGCCGCGGCGTCGCGGATGTCGAGCTCGACCAGCTCCGCCCCGGCCGCCAGCGCCCCGCCGAGATTGCCACGGCGCCCCGTCGAGAGGTCGTCGACGACGGTCACCTCGTCGCCCCGCGCAAGCAGCGCGTCGACCAGATTCGAGCCGATGAAGCCGGCGCCACCGGTGACCAGAGTCTTCATGACGACGCCGATCCTACGGGGATCGGCGCAGGCCAGGCACGAGGGAGTGGCCGAGCGCCCCTGCTACCTTGCTGCCCCATGCGACTGATCGTCACCGAGAAGAACAACAGCGCCAAGAAGATCGCCGAGGCCCTGAGCAACGGCAGCAACGGCGGGGACAAAAGCTTCAAAGTCCCCTTCTACACCTGGAGCGACGCCGACGGGGACCACATGACGATCGGCCTCAAGGGCCACGTGCTCGGCCCCGCCTTCCCCGAGGGCTACTCGAACTGGCAGAAGACCGACCTGCACGACCTGATCGACGCCGACCTGATCAAGGAGCCGACCGACAAAAACGTCGTCAAAGCGATCAAGAAAGTCGCCAAAGAGGCCGACGAGCTGGTGATCGCGACCGACTTCGACCGCGAGGGCGAGCTGATCGGCCTCGAGGCCCTGGAGGAGATGCTCGACTCCAACCCCGACCTCGGCTCCCGCGAGGGCACCGCCGACGGCAGCCTGGTGATCCAGCGCGCCCGCTACTCGGCTCTGACCAAGGAGGAGATCGAGCGCGCCTTCGCCAACCTCGACACGCTCTCCTACCCGCTGGCCAATGCCGGCGCCGCCCGCCAGGACATCGACCTGCTCTGGGGCGCGACCCTGACCCGCGCCGTCTCGCTGGCCAGCCGTCGCTTCGGCTCCAACTTCCTCTCCGTCGGCCGCGTCCAGTCGCCGACCCTGGGCCTGATCGTCGAGCGCGAGATGGAGCGCCGCGCCCACGTCGCCAAACCGTTCTGGGAGCTGTTCGCCAAGTTCGAGCACCCCGACGGCACCTTCGAGACCCACCACACGGTCGACAAATTCTGGGAGAAAGCCGAGGCCGCCACGGCGCTTGCCGGCACCGTGGCGCCCGGCGTCGTCAAAGCGGTCACGGCGCGCAAGAACACGCGCAAGCCGCCGACTCCGTACAACACGACCGCCTTCAGCACCGACGCCTCCAGCCGCCTCGGCATCACCCCCGCCAGCGCGATGCGGATCGCCGAGGACCTCTACATGGACGGCTTCATCTCCTACCCGCGCACCGACAACACCGTCTACCCGGCCTCGCTGCCGTTGCGCGAGCTGGTCTCCTCCCTGGTCAAAGTCAAGGAGTTCTCCGCCGCCGCCGGCCTGCTCGACGGCGAGCTGACGCCGACCCGCGGCAAAAAAGAGACCACCGACCACCCGCCGATCTACCCGACCCAGGCGATCCACCCGGGCGTCCTCGACGGCTCCAAGAAACGCGTCTACGAACTCGTCGTCCGCCGCTTCCTCGCCACCTTCAGCCCGCCGATGATCACCGAGTCGACCCGGGCCGACATCGAGGCCGGCTCGGAGACCTACTTCGTTCGCGGCTCGGTCGTCGTCGACCCGGGCTACGCCGGCATCTACACCTACGCTCGCTCCTCCGACGAGGAGATCCCGGCGCTGCAAGAGGGCCAGGAGCTGGCCCTCGACGGCGCCCCCTGGATCGTCGACAAGGAGACGCAGCCGCCGAGCCGCATCTCGCAGGCGAAACTGATCGAGATGATGGAGGAGCGCGGCCTCGGCACCAAGGCGACCCGTGCCGACATCATCCAGAAGCTGTTCGACCGCGGTTACGTCTTCGGCAACCCGCCGGTCCCCTCGGAGACGGGGATCGCGCTCTACGAGGCCTTCAAGAACTACGTGCCGGCGATGGCGACGCCGGAGATGACCGCCCAGCTGGAGGCGGAGATGGACCGGATCGCCGCCGGCGAGATGACCAAGGGCGCCGTCGTCGGCGAGAGCCGCGACCTCCTGCACAAGACCTGGACCGAAATCGACGGCAGCCGCGAGGACCTGGCCAAAGTCATCTGGAAAGGGATGGACGAAGACCGCGTCCTCGGCCCCTGCAAGGTTTGCGAAGAAGCCGGCCGCAAGAAGGACGACGGCTCGCCCCACATGCTGCGCATCATCCGCGCCAAAAAATCCGGCAAACGCTTCGTCGGCTGCAGCGGCTGGACCCTCGACGACCCCAACTCCTGCGACCAGACCTTCCCGCTGCCCCAGCGCGGCGACGTCTTCAAGCTCGAAGACCGCTGCTCGATCTGCGAGCAGACGCCGCGGCTGAAAGTCGTCCCCTTCCGCGGCCGCCCCTGGAACCTCTGCCTCAACGACGACTGCGAGTCGATGCAGGAGATGAAGAAACGCCGGGCCGAGCGCGAAGCCGCCAAAGCGGCGAAAGCGGAGATGGACAAGAAGCCGCCGGTCAAAGGCGACGAGGACGCTCCCAAAAAAGCTAAAAAAGCGAAAGTTAAAGCGTCCAAAGCGGACACCGCCACGCGGGGGCGCAAACGCGCCAAAGCCGCGGCCAAAGGCTGAGGTCCGCGACGTTGTTCATCTCCCTCGAGGGAGTGGACGGCTCAGGCAAGAGCACCCAGGCGCGGCTGCTGGTCGAGGCGCTGGGCGCGGAGACCGTGGCGATCCGCGAGCCGGGGGGGACCGGCGCGGCGGAGCGGATCCGCGACCTGCTCGCCGACCCGGCCGTCGAGCTGGAGCCGCTGGCCGAGCTGCTGCTCTTCCTCGCCGCCCGCGCCGACCTCACCGAGCGGGTGATCCGCCCCGCCCTCGAGGCCGGTCGCACCGTCGTCTCCGACCGCTTCTCCGATTCCAGCGTCGCCTACCAGGGCGCGGCGCGGGGCCTGGGAGTGGGGGAGGTGATCGGCCTCTGCGACACCGCCACCGACGGCCTCTGGCCGGACCTGACCCTGCTGCTGCGGGTCGACCCCGAGCTCGGCCTCGGCCGGGCCGACGGCGAGGATCGCTTCGAGTCCGAGGGGCTGGGGCTGCAACGGGCCGTCGCCGAGGCCTACGAGGAGATCGCGATCATCGCCAGCGACCGGGTGGTCGTGATCGACGCCGCCGGCACGGTGGACGAGGTCCACGAGCGCGTGATGGAGGCGCTGGATGAGCACCGCTCTCGACCAGAGCACTGAGCATCAGGCGCGGGCGCGGGTTTCGTTGAGCGCGGCGCTGGCCAGCGGTCCATCGCATGCTTACCTCTTCCGTGGCCCCAAGGGCGCCGGCAAGCGCGCCGTCGCGCGGGCCTTCGCGGCCGAGATCCTCGCCACCGGCGCCGGGGACCCGGACGACGTCCGCCGCCGCGCCCTGCTCGATCCCTCGCCGCATCCCGACCTCGTCTGGCTCGCTCCGCGCGGCGCCCAGCACCTGGTCGAGGAGGTGCGGGAGCGGGTGATCCGCGCCGCCGCCTACCGGCCCTTCGAAGGCGGCAAGCGCGTCTTCGTCGTCGAGGCGGCGGAGGCGCTGCGCGACGAGAGCCAGAACGCGTTGCTGAAGACGCTCGAGGAGCCGCCCGAGTTCGTCCACCTGATCCTGCTCAGCTCCGAGCCCGAGGCCCTCCTGGAGACGATCGCCTCGCGCTGCCAGCCCGTCGACTTCGCCCCGCTCTCGGCCGAGGTACTCGAAGCCGAGCTGGCCGCCGACGGCCCTGAGACGTCCAGCACGCAGGCGGATCCGGCCCAACGGTCCCAGGAGATCGCCGCGGCCGCCCGCCTCGCCGCCGGCGACCTCGAGCGCGCCCGGTTGCTGCTCGGCCCGCGCGGTCGCGAGGTCCGGGAAGACGTCGAGCGCTGCGCCGCCGCCGCCCTCTCGGGCGAGGTCGCCTCGGCCCCCTGGAAAGGCCTGCTCGACCGCGCCCAGGCCGCCGGCGAGGAGGTCGAAGCCGCGACCCGCGAGGTGCTGGAGGAAGAGGCCAAGTCCGGCATCAAGCGCACCGCTCGCGATATCGCCGACGAGTCCAAACGCGCCGGCCGCCGCCGCCGCACCGAGATCCTCGACCTTGCCCTCGAGCTCTGCGCCGCCTGGTTCCGCGACCTTGCCGCACTCGCCGCCGGCGCCGACGACGTCGCCTTCAACCGCGATCGCCTCGACC
>DATBXZ010000131.1:0-3027 GCA_036513995.1 Solirubrobacterales bacterium
GCACCACCTCTCCCGCCGCGCGGGCCGCCGCACCGCCGCCGCGCTGCTGGAGCGCCTCGACCTGGTCGAAGCCGCGAAGAAGCCCGCCGCCACCTACTCCGGCGGCATGAAGCGCCGGCTCGACCTCGCCCTGGCCCTCGCCCACCGCCCTCGCATCCTCTTCCTCGACGAGCCCACCACCGGCCTCGACATCCAGAGCCGCACCGCCCTCTGGGAGGAGGTCGCGAGCCTGGCCAGCGACGACGGCGTCACTGTCTTCCTCACCACCCAGTACCTGGAGGAGGCCGACGCGCTCGCCAACCGGGTCGGGATCATCGACCACGGCACGATCGTCGCCGAGGGCACGCCGGCGGCGCTGAAGGCCGAAATCGGCCGCCCCACCGTGGAAGCGGCGCCGCGCGACCCGGCCGAGCACGAGCGCATGGTCGCTGTCCTCGGCCGCTTCGGCGAGCCCGCCGGCGCCTCGCCGAAAGGCGCCGCGGTGCGGCTCGAGGGTGGCGAGTCCGAGCTGGCCGAGGTCGTCCGCGCGCTCGACGCCGAGGGGATCGCGATCGAGCACCTGCAGCTGCACGCTCCCTCGCTCGACGACGTCTTCCTGACCAAGACCGGCCGCTCGCTGGAGGGTGCCGAGGAGGCCGAGGAGGAGGCGGAGGACACTGCCGCGGAGGCGGTCGGCCCGGCATGAGCGGCAGCCTCCGCACCCAGGTCGGGCAGCTCGCCCACCGCTCGGTCCTGCGCACCCTGCGCCAGCCGGCCCAGATCGTGCCGGCGCTGATCTTCCCGATGTTCCTGCTGGCGGTGAACTCGGGTGGGCTCAAAGACGCGACCAACCTGCCCGGCTTCCCGACCGACTCCTACCTCACCTTCGCCCTCGCCGTGCCCTTCATGCAGGGGGCGCTGTTCTCGGTGATGAACTCCGGCACCGACCTCGCCCGCGACATCGAGACCGGCTTCCTCAACCGCCTGGCGCTGACGCCCCTGCGCGGCGCGGCCCTGCTCAGCGGCCTGCTCGCCGGCTCGGTCGTGCTCGGGCTGCTGCAGGCGGTCACCTACCTGGTGGTGGGACTGACCGCCGGCGCCGACCTGGCGGCCGGATTCGGCGGCGCCCTGACGATCGTCGCGCTCTCGGTCACGATCACCGTCGCCTTCGGCACCGTCGGCCTCTTCGCCGCCCTCCGCACCGGCTCCGGCGAGGCGGTCCAGAGCCTCTTCCCGGTCTTCTTCGTCTTCCTCTTCCTCTCCTCGATGGCGCTGCCGCTGAACCTGATCCAGAGCGACTGGTTCCACGCGATCGCCTCCGCCAACCCGGTCTCCTACCTGCTGCAGGCCTTCCGCTCGCTGCTGATCGAAGGCTGGAACCTGGGCGAGCTGGCGCTCGGCTTCGGGATCGCGTTGACGATCCTCCTGGCCGGCATGTACGCGGCCAGCGGCGCCCTGAAGACGAGGCTGGTGCGGACGTGAGCGAGCCCAACCCCGCCGGCTTCGCCACGATCGCCCGCGCGGTCGCCTGGCGCAGCATCCACAACTTCCTCAACAACCCGGCCTTCCTGGTCCCGGCGATCGTCTTCCCGCTCTTCTTCTTCGTCTCCTTCGCCGGCGGCCTCTCGGCGGTCGCCAACGTTCCCGGCTTCGACTTCCCGACCGGGTACACCGCCTTCCAGTTCGTCTTCGTGCTGCTGCAGTCGGCGGCCTTCGGCGGCGTCTTCACCGGCTTCGGGATCGCCCGCGACTTCGAGACCGGCTTCTCCCAGCGTTACCTGCTCGCCGCCAGCAGCCGCGGCGGCATCGTCGCCGGCTACGCCCTGGCCGCCCTCGTCCGCGCCTTCCTCACCTGGACGGTGCTGACCGTGATCGCCCTCGTCTTCGGGATGAACGTCGACGGCGGCGGGATCGAACTGGTCAGCCTCTACGGCCTCGCGATCCTGGTCAACCTGACGGCGACGATGTGGGCGGCCGGGGTGGCGATGCGGGTGCGCTCGATCCAGGGCGGGCCATTGATGCAGTTCCCGGTCTTCCTGATCCTTTTCCTCGCGCCGGTCTACGTGCCGCTGAGCCTGCTCAGCGGCTGGATCCACGCCGTCGCCTCGGTCAACCCGGTCACCGCCCTGCTCGAGGCCGGCCGCGGCTTCATCTCCGGCGACCCCACCATCGTCGCCCTCGCCTTCACCGTCGCCGTCGCCCTGCCGGTCCTCTTCGCGCTCTGGGCACGGGGCGGGCTGCGGCGGGCCGAAGCCGCGGGCTGAGCGCTACCGCCGGCGCCGCCCAGCTCTCTGCCGGGTGTGACCGATTCCCACCCGGTGTGATGAAAATCACTCTGCCGGGTACTGCGGGCGGGGAGGCTGCCCACTTCGGACTTTCGGCTTCCTGCAGGGCAATCCCGGCCAATGCCTAGCGATACTCACCCGACAAACTAAAGTGTCATTTGTGACGCAGAGGCCCCTTGAGCTGATCCTGGCCCGCAACCTGATGTCGGCGCTCTCGACGCCGGCCTTCCTGGTCGACGAGGGCGGCGTCCTCGTCTTCTACAACGAGGCGGCGGGGATGATGCTCGGCAAGCGCTTCGAGGAGCTGGGCACGGTCGGCGCCGCCGAGTGGGGATCGCTGTTCGGCCCCTTCGGCGAGAACGGCGAGCCGATCCCCTACGACGACCTGCCGCTGGTCACCGCCGTCCGCAACGGCCGCCCCGCCCACGCCGAATACGAGATCCACTCCACCGACGGGGTCAGCCACGCGGTCGAGGTCTCCGCCTTCCCGATCCTCACCGCGCACGGCTCGCAGGGGGGGATCGCGATCTTCTGGCCGGCCGGGGAAAACAGCAACGGGGGGCGGCCGGCATGAAGGTCACGCTCTGGGGGACCCGCGGATCGATCCCCGCCCCCGGCCCGGAGACGATCCGCTACGGCGGCAACACCTCCTGCGTCGGCGTCACCCTCTCCGACGGCTCGCTGCTCGCGCTCGACGCCGGCAGCGGCATCCGCAGCCTCGGCCTCGACCTCGGGCCCGAGCCGCGGCGGCTGCACATCCTCC
>DATBXZ010000132.1:0-3634 GCA_036513995.1 Solirubrobacterales bacterium
GAGCTCGGGGTCGCGCAGGAGCTGAGCGCCGGCGCCGCCCGGTCAGTTCCTCGAACAGCCAGGGGTTGCCGAGCGAGCCGCGAGCGATCATCACCGCGTCGGCACCAGACTCCTCGTAGGCACGGCGGGCGGCGTCGGCGCTGGAGAGGCCGCCGGAGACGATCACCGGCACCCGTACGCGCTCGACCAGCTCCCTGGTCAGCTCGTAGTCGGGCTTGCCCTTGTGGCCCTTGGTCGCCACCCGCGGGTGGAAGGCGATCGCCGCCACGCCGGCCTCCTCGGCGAGGCGCACGGCGAGGTCGAACCCGGAGCGGTCGCCGGCCTCGATCCCGGAGCGCAGCTTGACCGTGACCGGCACCCCGTCGCCGCCCGCGATGGCACCACGGGCGAGCGCCAGGGCGAGCTCGGGGTCGCGCAGGAGCTGAGCGCCGGCGCCGGTCTTCCGCACCTTCGGGACCGGGCAGCCCATGTTGATGTCGATCAGGTCGGCGCCCGCCTCGGCGGCGATCGCGGCGCCGGAGCGCATCACCTCGGCATCGTGGCCGAAGAGCTGGACCGATACGGGGTGCTCGTCGGGGTGGATCCGCATCAGCTCGCGCATGGTGCGCTCGTTGCCGTAGTGCAGGGCGAAGCTGGACACCATCTCCGAGACCGCCAGCCCGGCCCCGTGGCGTTTGGCTTGCAACCGCACGAACCAGTTGCCGATCCCGGCCAGCGGCGCCAGCAGGACCCGGTTGGAGATCTCGACGTCGGCGATCCGCAGGGGATCAGTCAGCTGTGGGCGTGTTGCGTTCATGGATGAGTCGCAGCCCCTTGAGGGTAAGCATGTCGTCGACCTCGTCGATCGTCTCGGTGAAGGGGACGACGGTCGATGCGTAGCCGCCGGTCGCGAGCAGTCGCGGGTTCGGGAGTTCCTCTTCGATCCGCCCGACGATGCCGTCGATCAGGCCGGCGAAACCGAATATGAAGCCGGAGTGGATCGCCGCCCGGGTCGAGCGGCCGATCGCCTCGCGGGGCTCTTCGAGATCGATCCGGGTGATCCGCGCCGCCCGTTCGATCAGAGCGCTCAGCGACGGCGCAAGGCCGGGGCCGATCGCGCCGCCGAGGTACTCGCCGTCTGCCGAGACCGCATCGATGTTGATGCCCGTGCCGAAGTCGACCACGACGCATGCCTCGCCGAAACGGTCATAGGCGGCGATTGCGTTGACCAAGCGGTCGGCCCCAACCTCGAGCGGGTTGTCGATGCGGATCGGCATCCCGGTCTTGACCCCTGGACCGATCGTCAGGCAGTCGGCTTCGAGATAGCGCTCGGCCAGTTGCTCGTACTGGTTGCCGAGCGGTGGCACCACCGAGGAGACGCAGACGGCGTCGACCTCTCCGAAAGCCAGGTCGCACAGCGAGAAGAGCCCGGCGATCTGCTCCGCGAGCTCGTCGCCGGTCGCCCCCGAGCGGGTCTGGAAGCGCCAGTGCTCGACCAGCCGCTCGCCCTGGAAGGCACCGAGGTGAGTCTGGGTGTTGCCGACGTCTACCGCGAGAAGCACGAGCACAGCATAGGATCGGCCCGTGGACGCGCGCCTCTACGTCATCCCGGCCTCGCACCCGGCGATCGCCGCGCGGCTGATGCTCGAGCGCAAGGGCATCGCCTACAAGCGCACCGACCTGCTGCCGGTGATCTCGAAGGGAGCGCTGCGGGCCGTCGGCTTCCCCGGCCAGACCGTGCCGGCCCTGAAGATCGACGGCCACAAGGTGCAGGGCTCACGCCCGATCGCCCGCGAGCTGGAGCGGCTGCGCCCCGAGCCGCCGCTCTTCCCGGCCGACCCGGAGCAGCGAGCCGCGGTCGAAGAGGCCGAGCGCTTCGGCGACGAGGAGCTGCAGCACCCGATCCGCCAGATCCTCTGGTGGGCCCTGAAGCACGACAAGACGCCGCTGCGCAGCTATTCCGAGGGCGCCAAGATCGGCCTCCCGCTCGGCCTGGCGATGAAGACGTCCGCCCCGATCGTCGCCCTCTCCGCCCACTTCAACCAAGCCGGCGACGAGAACGCCCGCGCCGCCGTCGCGGCCCTGCCGGCAATGCTCGACAAGGTGGACGAGCTGATCGGCGCCGGCGTCCTCAACGGCGCCGAGCTCAACGTCGCCGACTTCCAGATCGCCCCCAGCATCGGCCTGGCGATGACGCTCGACGATCTGCGGCCGGCGATCGAGGGACGGCCGGCCGGGGCGCTGGCCAAGCGCGTCGTCCCCGACTACCCCGGCAAGACCCCGCCGATCCTCCCCGCCGCCTGGCTGGAGCCGTTGCGGCAATCAATCTAGGAGCGGACCGGCCCGCTGCACCCGCTGCCCCGCGGGGAGGGCATCGAGAGCGCCGGCCAGGCGGGTGCCGTCGGGCAGGGTCAGATCGGGGTCCAGCTCCAGCAGCGGGGCGAGGACGAAGCGGCGGCTGGTCACCTCGGGGTGGGGCAGGGTCAGGCGCTCGGTCCTCAGCTCGGTGTCGCCGAGGAGCAGGAGGTCGACGTCGAGGGGGCGGGGGCTGTGGCGGGGGGCGTCGAGCGAGCGACCGCGCTCGGCCTCGACCGCCTTGCAGACGTCGAGCAGCGACTCCGGCCCGAGCTCGGTGCGGACCCGGATCGCAGCGTTGAGGAAGTCGGGCTGGTCGAGGACCTCGCCCACGGGCTCGGTCACGTAGGCGGAGGAGACGGCCTCGACCTCGACGCCGCGCTCCCGCAACAGCACGATCGCCGCCCGCAGGTGGCCTGCCGAGTCGCCGACGTTGGAGCCGAGGCCGAGGTAGCCGCCGGGCAAGGGGTCAGCCCTCGCGGGCGTCGGCTTCGTCTTCGTCGACCGCGCGCTCCTGGGTCACCTCGACGGCGACCTCCTGGATCGCCAGCGGCAGCGGCGGCTCCGGCTTGGCCGCCCGCACCCGCACCGACTCGCAGCCGTAGCGCTCCATCAGCCGCACGCCGATCTCCTGGGCCAGCCGCTCCAGGGTCTTGTAGCTGCGCTCGGTCGCGGCGAGGGCGACGATGTCGCAGACCTGGGCGTAGTCGACCGTGTCCTCCAACCGGTCGGTGAGGACGGCGTCGCAGTCGGGGACGTCGAAGGAGATGTCGAACTCGAGCCTCTGCCCCACCTCCTGCTCGGCTTCGCTGACGCCGTGGTGGGTGTAGATCGAGAGGCCGCGCAGCTCGACCTCGGCGCTCGATTCGATGCCGTTGCCGTGAGCCTCCATACCGGCACGCTACCCGAGGATCGCCGTCGTCACGGCCATCGCCTGACCGACCTCGGCGACATCGTGGACGCGCAGGACCTCGGCGCCCTCGGCGGCGGCCAGCACCGAGGAGGCGATCGTGCCGCCAAGGCGCTCGCTCGCGTCGGAGCCGTCGACCCTGCCGATGAAGCTCTTGCGCGAGGTCCCGATCACCAGCGGCCGGCCCAGCTGGCGCAGCTCGGAGAGGCGCCGCAGCAGCTCCAGGTTGTGCTCGGCGGTCTTGCCGAAGCCGATCCCCGGGTCGAGCCAGATCCGCTCCTCCGCCACCCCGGCCGCCATCGCCGCCTCGACCCGGGCGACGAGGAAGGCCCTGACCTCCTCGACGACGTCGTCATAGGTGGGGTCGAGCTGCATCGTGCGGGGGCTGCC
>DATBXZ010000133.1:0-8816 GCA_036513995.1 Solirubrobacterales bacterium
GACGCCCTCGCTCTGCTCAATCCCGTTGATGAAGACGGTGAAGGGAGGCGCGGCGCCGGCGGGCAGCTCGATCCGCTCCCCCGCCGCGTAGCTGCCCTTCGGTATCTCGGTGCTGGAGTCGCTCATCTGCCCTCTGCTTCCAGAGTCTCCCGCACCAGGTCGAACGGTGTGTCGTGGCCGCTCGGGTCCAGCTCCTCGCGTCCGACCCCGCCGCGATAGGGCACGAAGGTCCCGTCCCCGCGCACGTCGATCCCGGCGACGGACTTGCGCAGCAGCCCCCCGCCCTTCAGCTCCAGGCGGGCCTGGACCTGGTCGGCCGGCGTGTAGGTCCCGAGCAGCGATGTCGCCTTCGGCCCTGCCTCCGAGCGCAGCTCGAGCGCCCGCTCGCGCATCGCCGCGACGGCCGCGCCGAGGTCGTCGAAGCCGCGGTGCTCGACGTCGGGCCCGTGCCGGACGGTCAGCTTCCACTTCGGGCGGGACACCGGCGCAGCCTACGAAACCCGCTCGCGCGGGGAACGCCTAGGCGCCGCGTCGTGGGCGTTTGGGACGGCGCGCCGGCGGCCCGACGATTTTCTCGGGGCCGTCGCGGTTCTCGATCGTGACGTACTCGCGCTCGCGCTCGCCGGTGTAGATCTGGCGCGGACGGGCGATTTTCTTCTCCGGGTCTTCCTGCATCTCCATCCACTGGGCGATCCAGCCGGCGGTGCGGGGGATCGTGAACAGCACCGTGAACATGTTGGCCGGGATCTCCAGCGCCTCGTAGATGATCCCCGAGTAGAAGTCGACGTTCGGGTAGAGCTTGCGCGAGGTGAAGAACTCGTCGTCGAGCGCCTGTTTTTCCAGCTCGCGGGCGATCTCGACCAGCGGGTTGTACTCGGTCGCCTCGAAGACCTCGTCCATGTGCTGCTGGATGATCCGCGCCCGCGGGTCGTAGTTCTTGTAGACGCGGTGGCCGAAGCCCATCAGTTTCTCCTCGCGCTCCTTTACCTTCGCGAGGAAGCCGGGGATGTTGTCGACCGACTCGATTCGCCGCAACATCCGCAGCACCGCCTCGTTGGCGCCGCCGTGCAGGGGGCCGTAGAGCGCCGCCACGCCCGCCGCGACCGCCGAGTAGGGGTCGACGTCGGAGGAGCCGACCCCGCGCACCGCGTTGGTCGAGCAGTTCTGTTCGTGATCGGCATGGAGGATGAAGAGGACGTCGAGCACTTTCGAGAGGACTTGCTTGGGGACGTGCCGGTCTTCGGTCTTCTTGAACATCATCGAGAGGAAGTTCTCGGCGAAGTTGAGCTCGTTGTCCGGGTAGACGTAGGGCAGGCCCATGTTGTGCCGGTAGGAGAAGGCGGCGAGGGTCGGCACCTTGGCGATCAGGCGGACCGCGGCCATGTAGCGCTCTTCGGGATCGTTGATGTGCTTCGCGTCCGGGTAGAAGGTCGAGAGGGCGCCGACGCCGGCCAGCAGCATCCCCATCGGGTGGGCGTCGTAGCGGAAGCCCTGGAAGAACTGCTTCAGGTCCTCGTGCACGTAGGTGTGGTGGGTGATGTCGAAGACCCAGCGGTCGAGCTGGGCGGCGGTGGGCAGCTCGCCGAAGATCAGCAGGTAGGCGGTCTCGAGGAAGGTCGAGCGCTCGCAGAGCTGCTCGATCGAGTAGCCGCGGTGTTCGAGGATGCCGGCGCCGCCGTCGATGTAGGTGACCGAGGAGCGGCAGGAGGCGGTGTTGGTGAAGGCCGGGTCGTAGGACATCAACCCGAATTCGTCCTCCGTGACCTTGATCTGTCGCAGGTCGATCCCACGAACCGTCCCGTCCTCGATCGGCAGCTCGTAGGTCTTGCCGGTGCGGTTGTCGGTGACGGTGAGGGACTCGGAGCTCATGCGGCGCTCATTCTTTCAGTTCGCCGCCGCCGGCCGTTAAGAGGCTGTGGAGCTATGGGGTGGGCAGCGCGTCGAACTGCGTCATCCGCCGCAGCGCCTCGAAGCGCTCGTCGATCTCCTCGCGGCTGAGCCGGGAGACGCGCTCGGTCCCGAACTCCTCGACGTTGAAGGAGGCGAGCACGGTGCCGTAGCCCATCGCTCGCCGCAGCTGCGACTCGTCGAGGTCGCCACCCTCGCCGTCGAGGTAGCCGAAGAAGCCGCCGGCGAAGCTGTCGCCGGCGCCGGTCGGGTCGCGCACCTCCTCCAGCGGGAAGCCGGGCAGGGCGAAGAAGCCGTTCTCGGTGAACAGCGCCGCGCCGTACTCGCCCTGCTTGGCGATCACCGCCCGCGGCCCCAGCTCCATCACCGCGCGGGCGGCCCGGGCCAGGTTGGACTCCCCGGTCAGCTGGCGGATCTCGGCGTCGTTGACGACCAGGCAGTCGACCTCGGCGATCGCCGCCCGCAGCGAGTCCCCGGCGGTCTCGATCCAGAGGTTCATCGAGTCGAGGCCGCTGAAGCCGGCGCCGGGGCACTGGGCGCGGACCTGGCGCTGCAGGTCGGGCTGGATGTTGGCGAGGAAGAGGGTGTCGGCCGCCCTCGAGCTCTCCGAAAGCTTCGGCTCGAACTCGGCGAAGACGCCGAGCTGGGTGTCCTCGGTGTGGGCGACATTGAGGTCGTACTCGTAGCGGCCGCGCCAGAAGAAGGACTGGCCGCCGGCGACGCGCTCGATGTCGTCGGTGAGGACCCCGCGCTGCTCCAGCACCGCGAACTGGTCGGCCCCGAAGTCGTCGCCGACCGGCCCGACCGGTCGCACCTCGGTGAAGAAACTGGCGGCGAGGGAGAAATGGACGGCGGCGCCGCCGAGCATGCGCTGGCGTTCCCCGAACGGGGTTTTGACTGCGTCAAAGGCGATCGATCCGACGACGGTGAGCGACATGCGGACGGCAGCCTAGCGCCTGCCCTGCGAGACTCAGCAACCGATGAAGGCGATCCAGATCCAGGAGTTCGGCGGGCCCGACGTGCTCCAGTACGTCGATCTTCCCGATCCGACCCCCGCCGAGGGCGAGGTCGTAGTCGACGTCGCCCGCGCCGGCGTCAACTTCGCCGACACCCACGCGACCCGCAACGACTACCTGGCCGAGCAGTCGCTGCCGCTCGTCCCGGGCGCCGAGATCGCCGGCCGCACGCCCGACGGCCGCCGCGTCGCGGCGCTGCTGGGCAGCGGCGGCTACGCCGCGAAGGCGGTCGTCCCGGAGTCGCTGCTGATCCCGCTTCCCGACGAGGTCGACGACGACCAGGCGGCGGCGATGCTGCTGCAAGGCCTGACCGCGCTGGCGCTGGTCAAGCGCTGCGCCCGGATCGAGCCGGGGGAGACGATCGTGGTCGAGGCCGCGGCCGGCGGCACCGGCACCCTCGCCGTGCAGATCGCCAAGCGGGCCGGGGCGAAGGTGATCGGCCTCGCCTCCAGCGCCGACAAGCGCGAGCTGGTCCAGGGCCTGGGCGCCGACGCCTGCGTCGACTCGCGCGCCGAGAACCTCGCCGAGGCGATCCGCGAGGCCAACGGCGGCGATCGCGTCGACGCCGTCCTGCACATGAGCGGCGGCGAGGCCTTCGACGCCGAGATGAGCGTGCTGGCGCCGCTGGGGCGGATGGTCGTCTTCGGCATCGCCTCGCGCGAACAGCGCGACGTCTCCACCGCCGCCCTGCTGCGCGGCTCCAAGACCGTGGTCGGCTTCTGGCTCCTGCACCTGCTCGCCCGTCGCGACCTGGCGACGCCGATGATCGGCGAGCTGCTCGGAGCCATCGCCGCCGGCGAGCTTCGGGTGACCGTCGGCGACGTCTACCCTCTGTCGGAGGCGGCCCGCGCCCACGAAGACCTGATCGCCCGGCGCAGCAGCGGCAAGCTCCTGCTCGACCCCTCCAGATAGATGAGCACTCCCTTCCACGACCTCGGCCTCTCGCCGCCGATCCAGCAGGCGCTGGACGAGCTCGGCTTCCAGGACCCGACGCCGATCCAGGAGCAGGCGATCCCGGAGCTGCTTGCCGGCCACGACGTGATCGGCCAGGCCCAGACCGGCACCGGCAAGACCGCTGCCTTCGGCCTACCGCTGCTGCAGTACCTCGATCCCGAGAACAACGAGGTGCAGGCGATCGTCCTCACCCCGACCCGCGAGCTCTGCATCCAGGTGACGCAGGCGCTGCGCACCTACGCCGAGCACCTCGAGATCGAGATCGTCGCCGTCTTCGGTGGCGCCCCGATCCGCTCGCAGCAGTCGCAGCTGCGCTCCGGGGCTCATGTCGTCGTCGCCACTGTCGGCCGCATGAAGGACCTGATGGCGCGGCGCTCGCTGGTCCTCACCGCCGCCCGCTACGTGGTCCTCGACGAGGCCGACGAGATGCTCGACCTCGGCTTCATCGAGGACGTCGAGAAAATCCTGCGGATGTGCCCGAGCGGGCGCCAGACGGCGCTCTTCTCGGCGACGATGCCACCGCCGATCCAGAAGCTCGCCGAGGGGTACATGTACGACCCGACGACGATCCGGATCACGCCGAAGACGCTGACCGTCGACGCGATCGCCCAGGCCTTCGTCGAGGTCCCCGCCAAAGACAAGGCGGCGCGCCTGGTCGAGCTGCTGAAGACCGAAGAACCCGAGCAGGCGATCATCTTCACCCGCACCAAGATCGGCGCCTCGAAGTTGGAGAAGGCGCTGAAGGACAAGGGCCTGGACGTGAAGGCGCTGCACGGCGACCTCAGCCAGGGCGTCCGCGACGGGGTGATGATCGCCTTCAAGAGCCACCGCGTGAAGCTGCTGGTCGCCACTGACATCGCCGCCCGCGGGCTCGACATCGAGCACGTCACCCACGTCATCAACTACGACGTGCCCAACTCATCCGAGACCTACGTCCATCGCATCGGGCGGACCGGGCGGGTCGGGCGCACGGGCCGCGCGATCACCTTCGTCACCCCCGCTCAGCGCGACGAGATCGCCCGCATCGAGCGCGACGTGAAGACGTCGATCGGCGAGTGGGAGAGCCCGGAGGAGCGCCTCGAGCACGCGCCGCGTCCGCGGCGGCGCGAGCGGCCGGAGCGCTCCGAGCACAGCAAGCCGAGCGAGCGCGGCGAACGGACCGAGAGGCTCGGACCAGGTGCGGCGAGCGATAACGGCGACGCCACTCCCGAGCCCGAGCAGGCCGAGGATGGCGACGAGGAGGCGCGCGACAGCGTCAAGCTCTTCGTCAACCGCGGCGAGCGCAGCGGGATCGAGGAGGAGGACCTGCGCTGGGCCCTGCGCGAGGGGGCCGTCCTGCCCGAGGAGGCGATCGTCGACATCCGCGTCCTGCACCGCTTCTCCTTCGTCGAGGTCGCCCCGGACCAAGCCGAGCGCGCGGTCGAGTTCCTCGACGGCACCAAGCTCAAAGGCAAGGAGATCCGCCTCGAGGTCGCGAAGAGCTGAGGCCGGCTAGTTCCGCGTCAGCTCGGCGATGCTGTCGAGCAGGCGCTCGAAGTCGATCGGCTTGGTCAGGTAGCCGCTGACCTCGAGGTCCGTGGGAGCGTCGGCGTCGGTCGCGTCCTGGTGGGCGCTGATGATCAGGGCCGGGGTGTCGACGCCGGCGGCGCGCAGCTCGCGCAGGGCGTCGATGCCGGACTTGCGCGGCATCATCGCGTCGAGCAGCAGCAGGTCGGGGAGCCGGCCGGCCTCGCCTTCGTGCAGCAGGTCGGTCACCTCCTGGCCGTCGGCCGCGGTCTCGACCTCGTAGCCCGCCAGCTCCAGGCGCGTCCGCATCAGCAGCAGGATCGTCTCCGAGTCGTCGGCGACGAGGACCCGGGTCATCAGCTCGCCTCGGCGATCGCCGGGCTGGCCCCGGCGCCTGGTGCCCGGCTCGAGACCGGCAGGCGGAAGCTGAAGGTGGAGCCGACGCCAGGGGTCGACTCGACGCCGATCGTGCCGCCGTGCAGCTCGACCAGGGATTTCGAGATCGCCAGGCCGAGGCCGGTGCCGCCGACGCGCTGGGTCAGCCCCGCGTCGCCGCGGGTGAAGCGCTCGAAGATGTGCTCCAGCTGGTTCTCGGGTATCCCCGGTCCATCGTCGGTCACGGCAATCTCCACCTCGGCATCCACTACCCGGACCGCCACCTGAATAGACGCACCTTCGGGCGAGTACTCATGCGCATTGGTAATCAGGTTCACCAGTATTTGGCGAATCCGGTCGGCCTCGACGTCGATCAGGGGCAGGCCGGGTTCGATCCGCTCGCTCAGCATCTGGCTCGCGCCCTCGGTCTGGGCTCGCATCGTCCGCACGGCGTCGTCGATCAGCGGCGCCACCTCGGTCGGCCTCGGCGTCACCGCCAGGCGCCCGGCGTCGCTGCGGGCGAGGTCGAGCAGGTCGTTGAGGAGGTGGACCAGGTGGCGGCAGTTGTCGAGGATGATCTCGACCGTGTCGACCTGCTTGGGGGTGAGCGAGTCGCGGTCCAGCATCAGCAGCTCGGCGAAGCCCTGGACCGAGGTGAGTGGGCTGCGCAGCTCGTGCGAGGCGGTGAGGACGAACTCGTCTTTGAGCCGGTCGAGCTGGTCGCGCTGGCTCGCCTCCTGCTCGAGCTCGTCGGCCATCTCGTTGAAGGCGGCGCCGAGCGTGGCGGTCTCCGAGAGGCCGCCGACCTCGACCCGGGCGCTGCGGTCGCCGCCGGCGAGTCGCCCCGATGCCTCGACCAGCTCCTCCAGCGGTCGCCGCATCGAGGCGATCAGGCCGCTGAACAGCAGCAGGGCGCCGGTCAGGCCGGCGATCAGGCCCGCGGCGACGAGGATCGCGGTGTCGCGGGTGTCGGAGGAGATCTGGTCGCGCAGTTCTTCGCGGCGGTTGGCCTGGGCGGTCACCGCGGCGCGGGTGGCCTTGCCGCCGGTTCCATGCGCCACCTGCACCCGCGCCGCCATCTCCACCTGGTAGGAGCGGGCGATCGAGTCCTCGAAGTCCTGGCGCTGCTGGATGAAGCGGCCGACGCCGATCACGGCCATCGCCGTGAGCACGGCAAAGCAGATCGCAAAGCCGATCCTCAGCCGGTTGGCAAGCGATGGGCTCAGGCGACGGGGGCGTCGGGAATATGCTTGCGTGGCTATGGGCGACGAGGCTACAGACAGCGGCGACGGCTCCGCCGAGGCGCCCGACGGCATCGACACGAACGGGGTCGAAGCCTGGTTCGCCCTCAACGTCCCCAGCGCCAGCCCTCCGCTTTCCTTCGAGCGCATCGCCGGTGGCCACTCCAACCTGACCTTCCGCGTCAGCGATGCCGCCGGCAGCCGCTGGGCGCTGCGCCGGCCGCCGCTCGGCAAGCGGCTCGGCTCGGCCCACGACATGGCCCGCGAGCACAAGGTCGTCTCGGCGCTCGGCGCGACCGAGGTCCCGGTGGCGCCGGTGGTCGGGCTCTGCGAGGACGATTCCGTGACCGGCGCCCCCTTCTACGCGATGGAGTTCGTCGAAGGGCCGATCCTGCGCGGCCTCGCCGAGGCGGAGATCTTCCCCGAGAAGGGCGACCGCAGAGCGATCGGCGATCGCGTCGCCGACACCCTGGCCGCGATCCACGCTGTCGACCCCGACGCGGTCGGGCTCGGCGACCTCGGCCGCAAGGAGGACTACGTCGCCCGCCAGCTGCACCGCTGGCAGGGTCAGTGGGAGAAGTCGAAGACGCGTGAGCTGGCGGCGATCGACGCCGTCCACGAGCGCCTCTCCGCCCGCATCCCCAAGCAGGGCCCGGCGACGATCGTCCACGGCGACTACCGCCTCGACAACATGATCCTCACCCCGAGCGGCGAGGTCGCCGCGGTGGTCGACTGGGAGCTCTGCACCCTCGGCGACCCGATGGCGGACGTCGGCCTGCTGATGGCCTACTGGCCCGACCGCGAGCAGGCGGAGGTCGCCCTCGGCCAGCCCGCCAACCTCGCCCCCGGCTTTCCCACCCGCGAGGAGCTGGCGGCTCGCTATGCCAAGCGCTCCGGCCGCGACCTCTCCGACCTCGACTTCTTCGTCGCCCTCGGCTACTGGAAGCTGGCGATCATCCTCGAGGGCGTCTACGCCCGCTATGTCGCCGGCGGCTACGGCAAGGTCGACGACGGCATCCACGCCTTCGCCCGCCTGGTGGAGCGTCTGGCCGAGGCCGCGGACGAGGCCGAGCAGCGGGGCGGCTGAGCCTCTAGACCATTCTGGGTGCGTGCTTCGTCTCCAGCTCCCCTGATGCGGCGGCCTCGTCGCGCTTGGCCCAGCGGTTGAGCTCGCGGCGGGCGAGGACCATCTTGTGGACCTCGTCGGGGCCGTCGGCGAGGCGCAGCATGCGGGAGAAGCGCCAGAGGGCGGCCAGGGGGGTGTCGTCGGTCATACCGAGCGAGCCGTGGATCTGGATCGCGCGGTCGAGCACGTCCATGACCATGTTGGCGGCGACGATCTTGATCGCCGAGATCGACTGGCGGGCGGCGCGCTTGCCCTCGGTGTCCATCTTCCAGGCGGCATAGAGGGTGAGCAGGCGGGCCTGGTCGATCTCCATCCGCGAGGCGGCGATCGACTCCTGGACGAACTGCTTGTCGGCCAGCGGGCCGCCGAAGGCGACGCGCTCGTTGGCGCGGCGGCACATCATCTCGTGGGCGCGCTCCGCGGTGCCGATCGCCCGCATGCAGTGGTGGATGCGCCCCGGGCCGAGCCGGTCCTGTGCGATCGCGAAGCCGGCGCCGCGCTCGCCGAGCAGGTGGTCCTTGGGCACGCGGCACTCGGTGTAGCGGACCTCGCAGTGGCCCGGCCCCTTGTCGTGCCCCATCACCGGGATCGCCCGCACCATCTCGTAGCCGGGGGCGTCGGTCGGCACGCAGATCATCGAGGCGCGCGCGTAGGGGGGAGCGTCGGGGTCGGTGACGACCATCGCGATCG
>DATBXZ010000134.1:0-2105 GCA_036513995.1 Solirubrobacterales bacterium
CCGCGCCGGCTCAGCAGCCACCGCCCCTGCCCCCGCTGCCCCCGGTCGGTGGCACGGTCACGCCGGGGACGACCGAGTACGACCCGGTTGTCGCCGAACAGCGGGTTCGCGACAAGGTCGAGGAAGTCCGTCAGGAGGAGCAGCGGATTCGCGCCGAAGCCGATCGGCGCGTCGGAGAGACGGCCGGATTCCAGCCTGTGGCGGCCCAGCCCTCGGGCCCGGTACAGCCGGTACAGCCGGTACAGCCCGCCACCCTGGCCGCGGTGCCCGACCTGCACGGCGCCGAGCAGATGCTGCAGCAAGAACGTGAGGCGCGGGAACGCTCGATGGTCGAGGCCGAGGAGCGCCTGCGTCAGATCGAGGAGCGGACCAAGGCGGCCGAGGAGCGCGCCATCGAGGCGAAACGGGTCGATGGCCTGAGATCCGAAGAGGAGGAGCGCCAGCAACGGCTGCGGGAGATACAGCAGAGCGTCGCTGAGGCGGAGGAGCGGGCTCGCGAGGCCGAGCGTCGCGCGGCCGAGGCCGAGCAGGCGGTCGTCCGCTCGGTCCAGGGCATCCCCGAGGCCCAGCTTCAGACACCACCACCCGCGCCGGCTCCGCCCTCGCCTGCCCCGCCATCGCCAGCCCCGGTTCCGGACCCGTTGCCGCCTCCGGCACCCGAGCCCCCGGCCCCCGAGCCGCCGCAGCCTCCGGCACCTCTCCCGGAGCCACCGGCACCACCACCCGCGCCCGCGCCGTCGCCTCCCGTGCCTGAGCCGCCCGCGCCGATGCCCGAGCCGACGCCACTCCCGCCCCCGGCACCCACCCCCGAGCCGCCTGCTCCCTTCCCGCCCGCTCCGGAGCCGCCGGCGCCACCGCCGGCTGCGGCTGTCGGTGCCCCCGGACCGGTCGACGGCGGCGACGCGATCGACCTCAACACCGTCACCTTCGAGCAGCTGCGTGGGCAGAACCTCTCGGTCACCCAGGCCACCCGCCTGCTCGCGCACCGCGAGCGCCTCGGCGGCTTCCAGTCGGTCGACGACCTCGACCAGGTCGCCGGTTTCCCCGAGGATCTCCTCCAGGACCTGAAGCGCCGGTCCAGCGTCTAGCGCCGGCAGCCCCGGCCGGGGCGCTCAGCCTTCGTACTTCTCCAGCAGCTTCAGCCAGATCTCGCTGCGCGAGGGGTAGGGCGCGATCGCGTGGCGCAGCCGCGAGAGCGGCACCTCGCCGACGATCGCCACGGTCGCGGCCTGGAGGAAGTCGGCGGTCTCGAAGCCGGTGAAGGTGGCGCCGACGATCGTCCCGCGATCCGCGTCGACGACCAGCCGGGAGGTGCCGCCGGTGTCCTTGCCCTGGAAGCTGGCGCCGGCTGAGCCGTCGGTCGGGACGTCGATCGCCCGCGTCTCGAGGCCCGCTTCGCGCGCCTGCTCGAGCGTCTTGCCCACCGCCGCCACCTGCGGGTCGGTGAAGGTGACGCGGGGAGAGCCGAGGCCCTCGGCGACCGCCTCGACCTCGCCGCCGAGCAGGTTCTCGGCGGCGACCCAGGCCTGGTACTTGCCCATATGGGTGAAGAGCGCCCGGCCGTTGACATCGCCGACCGCGTAGAGCCAGTCGCGGCCGCCGACCCGGAGTCGGTCGTCGGTCGCGAGGAAGCCGTGCTCGTCGGGCTCGACGGCGGCCGAGCCGAGCTCGAGGCCACGGGTGTTGGGGACCCGCCCGACCGCGATCAGGATCTCCGCGCCATCGACCCTGCTGCCATCGCCGAGCGTGGCGATCACGCCGGCGCCGCCGGCCTCGACCTTCTCGGCCTGGACGCCGGTGCGGACATCGACGCCGAAGCGCTCCCGCAGCGAGGCAGCTACTTCCTCGCCGGCGAAGGCCTCCTCGCGGGAGAGCAGGTGCTCGTTGCCCTCGACCAGGGTCACCCGGGTGCCGAGCGAGGACCAGGCCTGGGAGAGCTCGCTCCCGACCGGCCCGCCGCCGAGCACGATCATGCTCTCCGGCACGCTCTTGGCGGTGGTCGCCTGGCGGTTGTTCCAGGGCTCGACCGTGTCGAGGCCGGGGATCGGCGGCATCGCCGCGCCGCTGCCGGTGGCGACGACCACCGCCTTGGTCGCGGTCAGGAG
>DATBXZ010000135.1:0-5662 GCA_036513995.1 Solirubrobacterales bacterium
CGACCCGGATCCAGGACCCGGCCGGTGCCGAGAGCTCCGCCGCCGGCACGGTCAGCTTGGTCGCCCGCGGCCCCTTCGCCTCGCGGTCGAAGAGGGCGAACCAGATCGAGGCGTTGGGCTCGGCGCCCGGGCGCTTGTGCACCGTGTGCCGGATCCAGATCCCCCGGCCTCCCCCCGGCTCGCAGGCCTTGATGTAGAAGCTCTCGTAGTGGCCGGCCTTGGCGCCGACCCGCGGGAAGCGAGCCCCTTCGTCCATCTCCCAAGCCTAGACGCGCTGGAACCAAGCTGCGCCGGTGCCAGCGCGTCTAGACCTTGATCGTGATCACGTCGCCATCCTGGACGACGTAGTCGCGGCCCTCGATCCGCAGCTGGCCCTTGTCGCGGGCCTGCGAGTAACCGCCGTTCTCGACCAGTTGCTCCCAACCGACCACCTCGGCTTTGACGAACGCTTCCATGATCTCGGTGTGGATCGTGCCGGCGGCCTCCAGCGCGGTGGCGCCGCGACGCAGCGGCCGGGCGACCGCCTCCTTGTCCTCGCCGGCGGTGAAGAAGGTGATCAGCTCCAGCAGGTCGTAGGCGCCGCGGACCAGGCGCGCCAGGCCCGAGCCCTCGACCCCGTACGACTCGCGCATCTCCTCCGCTTCCTCGGGGTCGAGCTCGGCCAGCTCGCCCTCGATCCGGGCGCTGACCGCGACCGCGCCGGCGCCGGCCGCGGCGGCATGGGAGGCGACCGCCTCCGGCACTTCGCCGTCGCCCTCGTCGACGTTGGCGACGTAGAGAATCGGCTTGGTCGTCAACGCGGCCAGGTCCCTAGCCGCGTTGGGGGCGGCGTCGGGGACCGGGACCGAGCGGGCCGGGCGGCCGGCGGCAAGCGCCTCGTGCACAGCCTGCAGCCAGCCATGCTCGGCGATCGCTTCGGCGTCGCCCGACTTGGCCTGCTTGCCGACCCGGCCCAGCCGGCGCTCGACCTGGTCGTAGTCGGAGAGCACCAACTCGGTCTCGATCGTCTCGATGTCGGCAAGCGGGTCGACGCGGCCGTCGGGGTGCGGCACGCCGGAATCCTCGTGGCAGCGGACGACGTGGCAGATCGCGTCGGTCTCGCGGATCGAGGCGAGGAACTGGTTGCCGAGCCCCTCCCCCTCGGAGGCGCCCTTAACCAGGCCGGCGATGTCGTGGAAGGAGATCGTCGCCGGTTCCAGCTTCGAGCTGCGCACCGTCGCCGCGATCTTTTCGAGTCGCTGGTCCGGCACCTCGGCGATCGCCACGTTGGGCTCGATCGTCGTGAACGGGTAGTCGCCGGTCTGGGCGCCGCCCCTGGTCAGGGCGTTGAAGAGGGTCGACTTGCCGGCGTTCGGCAGCCCGACGATCCCGACCTTCATATCGAGAGGGGGACTATCAGCCCGAGCGCGACGCCGAGGAAGGCGCCGGCCAGGACGTCGGACGGGTAGTGCATCCCGAGGTAGGGACGGCAGAGGGAGATCGCCAGGGCGACGACCAGGGCGCCCGCCATCGCCGGGTCGACCCGGACCATCGCCGTCGCCACCGCGAACGAGGAGAGCGCGTGGGCAGAGGGGAAGCTGAGCGAGCTGGGGGCGCCGCCGAGCGGCGGCAGGCCCTCGAGCACCGGACGCGGGCGCTTGACCAGCAGCTTGATCCCGTAGTTGAGGACGATCGCGACCGGGCCCAGCACGGCGCAGATCAGCCAGGCCTCGTGCCGTTCCCAGTCGAGCAGGGCCAGCGCGACCCCGAGCACCACCCAGACCATGGCGTTGTTGCCGGCCCTGCCCAGCGCCTTGGCGGCGGACTCCAGCCCGGGCGAGTGCCCGCGGGTCCGCATCAGACGCAGCAGCTTGAGGTCGGCTTCGTGCATCGGGCGCCGGAGGATAAGGGTCGAGCAGACTCGCGGGCGGTCGGTCAATATCCGCTCATGCCTTCGGTCCCCGGCTTCGTCCACACGCCCGGAAACCACTGCGGATCGACGGCGCTGCGCAACCTGCTCGGCTTCCACGGGATCGAGCTCAGCGAGGAGATGGCCTTCGGCCTCGGAGCCGGCGCCAGCTTCTACTACCTGACCCTGGAGGACTCCTCGCCGAGCCGCTGGTTCAACGGCCGCACGGCGCGGCTGGAGGAGAGCTTCCGCGACCTGACCGGGGCGGCGCTGGAGCTGCGCACCTTCGCCGCGGGGGACGAGGAGGCCTGGGCGGCGGCGCGGGCCGAGGTCGACGATGGCAACCCGGCGCTTCTCCTCACCGACATCTACTACTTGGACCACTACGGCAACTCGGCCCACTTCCCGGGCCACGCGGTGGTCCTGGCCGGCTACGACGACGAGGTTGCGCAGCTCTCCGACACCGGCTTCGAAGAGCTGCAGACGACCCGCCTCGAGAACCTCGCCAAGGCCCGCCACAGCGGCCATCCCGCCTACCCCCTCGAAGGCCACATGTTCACGGTCGCCGACACGGTCGACCGGGCGCAGCTGGAAGCGGCGGTCCCGCGGGCGATCGCCGCGGCGGCGCAGGAGATGCTGGAGCCGACCTGGGGCGAGTTCGCGGGCCTGCCCGCGATCGAGCGGCTCGCCGCCGAGGCCGGCGCCTGGCCCGAGGTGGCCGCCGACTGGCAGTGGTGCGCCCGCTTCGCCTACCAGGTGATCGAGCGCCGCGGCACCGGCGGTGGCGCCTTCCGGCTCATGTACTCGCGCTTCCTCGAAGAAGCGGGGCGCGACGAGGCACCGCTGGCGGCCACCGCGGCCGCGCGCTGGACCGAGCTGGCCGGGGCGTTCAAAGCGGCGAGCGAGAACGACGCGCCGGACACCGCCCTCTGGGCCGAGGTCGACGCCGCCGCCAAGCGCGTGCTCGAGGCCGAGCGGCGCCTCTGGGCCGTCCTCGCTCCCTGAGGCCCGCGTCTATCCCCGGCAACCGGTTCCGTCAGGCGCCGGGGCCGAAGCCGATGCGGTGCTCGCCGGAGGCGATGCGGATGAAGGCGATCTTGCCGAGATAGAGGGAGAGGACGCCGTCCTCGGTATGGAGGTCGTGCCAGCCGCCCTTCTCGAGCTGCGCCCGCAGATCCTTGAGGTCGTCTTCGGCGAGACGGGCGGCGACGACCTGGCCGCCCTCAAAACCGATCTCGACTCGCTGTGCCTCGGCCATCAGTGCCCTCCCGCTGGTTCGACGATCTCGGTCAGTACCCCGCCGGTGGAGCGGGGATGAAGGAAGGCGACGCGGCTGTCGCGGATGCCGATCCGCGGCTCGGCGTCGATCAGCTCGATGCCGGTGGCGGCGATGCGCGCCAGGGCGGCGTCGATGTCGTCGACCGCGTAGGCGACGTGGTGCAGGCCTTCGCCCTTGCGGGTGAGGAACTTGCCGACGGCGGTGTCGGGGCCGAGCGGGGCCAGCAGCTCGACGTGGCCGTCGCCGACGTCCAGCAGCACCGCCTCGACGCCCTGGGACTCGACCGTCTCGCGGTGCGCCAGCTCCATCTCGAAGCTCTTGCCATAGAGCTCGATGGCGCTGTCGAGGTCCTCGACGGCGACTCCGATGTGGTCAATGCGTCCGAACACGGCGGTGAGTCTATGCGGCCGGCGGCAGCGCGTCCGCACCGTCGCCGTGCTCCACCCGGAGGATCTCCGCCATCGCCGCCAGGCCGACCTCGAGCTGCTCCGGCGTCGGCTCCTTGGTCGCCCAGTGGCGCTGGATCTCGCGACCGGGGGTGTGGAAGGCCTCGGCCAGGGGATCGCCGTGGTGGCGGTCGCTCCAGGCGAACATCTCGACCGCGAGCGAGGCGCCGCCGAGGCCAACGCCGGCGCGGGCGACCGCGCTCGGGTGCTCGACCAGGCGCTCCAGCAGGACCGTGCCGCCGGCCGAGAGCAGCATCATCGGCACCATCAGGTTGGAGCCGCAGCGGTCGTGCTCCTTCGGCACCGAGGCGACATCCTCGACGCCCTGCTCGTAGGCGGCGATCGCCTTGTGCTCGACCCCGTGGTAAGCGGCGAGGTCGCGGTCCATCAGCGCCACCACCGCGGGCACGGCGCCGACCACCTGAGCCAGGCCCTCGCGCAGGGCCGAGGCCGGCGCCCGCTTGCGCAGCAGCCCGGTCACGGCCAGGGTCGCGCCGGTGGCGACGATCACCTGCCAGTTCTCGAAGGGAAGCCGGGCCGCCGGCAGCCGCCGCCGCGCCAGCGGCAGCACCGCCATCGCCTCGGCCAGTTTCAGCGGGCCGCGCAGGCCGGGGAGGCGTGCCACCAGCTTGGGGGCCAGTTCCGGCTTGCGAGCGGAGGCGACCTGGATCTGCCCTTCGCGGTCGCGCACCGCCGCCGACCAGTGCGTCGGCCCGTGGATCAGCAGCCCGTTGCGCAGCGCCATCCCTCCCAGCCGCAGCCGCTCAGCGTCATTCGAGGCCATGCCGTCACCTTAGGCGATGGCGTGCTCCGGAAATGCAGAGGGCGCCGAGTCCAGTCCCACTCGGCACCCTCTCCCCCCTGTGTAAGTCCCGGCCAGAGGCCCCCAGTCCAGGCCTCTGGCCGGTGTATCGGCTCTCCCTGGCTCTAGCTTGGAAAGCCGACCACTTAAACCCGGCGTTCTTTGGGAAGTTGCGCCAGTCACTTGGACTGCCCGAATCTCGTCCTCAGGTCGGCGAGCCGCCGCCCCAGCTCGGCCTCGAAGCCGCGGTCGGTCGGGGCGTAGAAGCGGCGGCCCGCGAGGCCATCGGGGAGCAGTTGCTGATCGCTGACTGCGCCCGGCTCGTCGTGCGCGTAGCGGTAGCCGCTGCCGCGGCCGAGCTTGGCGGCGCCGGGGTAGTGGGAGTCGCGAAGGTAGTCGGGCGGGGTCTGGGCGCCGTGCTCGCGGACCTCGGCGCGGGCGGAAGCGAGCCCTTTGTAGGAGGCGTTGGACTTGGGGGCGAGGGCGAGGTAGACGCAGGCCTGGGCGAGGTTGAGCGCGCACTCGGGCAGGCCGACGCGGTCGACGGCGCGGGCGGCGGCATCGGCGACGAGCAGCGCCTGGGGGTCGGCGTTGCCGATGTCCTCGGAGGCGAGGATGACCATGCGGCGGACGATGAAGCGGGGATCCTCGCCCCCCTCCAGCATCACCGCCAGGTAGTAGAGCGAGGCGTCGACGTCGGAGCCGCGCGTCGCCTTGATCCAGGCCGAGACGAAGTCGTAGTGGCGATCCCCCTGGCGGTCGTAGTCGAGCGCCTTGCGCTGCAGCGCGTCCTCGATGGCGGCGACGTCGATCGGCTTGCCCTGGGCGCGCTCGACCGCGCGCTCGAGGCCGGAGAGCGCGACGCGGGCATCGCCGCCGCTGCGCTCGGCCAGCATCGCCAGGGCGTCGTCGGCGATCGGCGGCGGGTCGGCGATCCCGCGCTCGGGGTCGGCGAGCGCTCGCCGCAGCAGCGCCTCCACCTGGGCGGCGTCCAGTGGCCGCAGCTCGTATATCTGGCAGCGGGAGAGCAGCGCCGAGTTGACCTCGAAGTAGGGGTTCTCGGTGGTCGCCCCGATCAGCGTCAGCAGCCCTTCCTCGACCGCCGGCAGCAGCGCGTCCTGCTGCGCCTTGTTGAAGCGGTGGATCTCGTCGAGGAAGAGAATCGTGCGCCGACCGCTCGTGCCGAGCCGCTCCTTCGCCCGCGCGAGCGCCTCGCGCACGTCCTTCACCGTCGCGGAGACCGCCGA